>NZ_JBFAVD010000001.1:550735-607583 GCF_040679615.1 Streptomyces sp. NPDC052225
GACGAACGCGCCACGTAAGAGGCGACCGGTCCCCGTCAGGGGCGCGGGCAACGGCGCGCCCAGCCACGACGGCGCGGCACGTTCGAGACGACCGGTCCCCGTCAGGGGCGCGGGGAACGGCGCGCCCAGCCACGACGAACGCGGCACGTTCGAGGCGACCGGTCCCCGTCAGGGGCGCGGGGAACTGCGCGAGCAACCACGACGAACGCGGCACGTACGAGACGACCGAACCCCCGCCCAGCCACAACCACCCCGCCCCACCCAACACCCCCCACCCTGGAGAAACCCACAAACCCCGCCCAGCCCCCCATTGGGAAGCCCGTACAAGAGCACCCCACCCCGCCGGATAGGCTGACCGCGTGAAGGTCCTCGTCATCGGCAGCGGCGCCCGCGAACACGCCCTGTGCCGCTCAATGTCCCTCGACCCCGACGTCACCGCCCTGCACTGCGCCCCAGGCAACGCAGGCATCGCCGAGGTCGCCGAGCTGCACCAGGTCGACGCCCTCGACGGCGCTGCGGTCACCGCACTCGCCCAGGAGCTGGCCGCCGACCTCGTCGTGGTCGGCCCCGAGGCGCCCCTGGTCGCCGGCGTCGCCGACGCGGTCCGCGCCGCGGGCATCCCCGTCTTCGGCCCGTCCGGCGAGGCCGCGCAGCTGGAGGGCTCCAAGGCGTTCGCCAAGGACGTCATGGCCGGCGCCGGCGTCCCCACCGCCCGGTCCTACGTGTGCACGACGCCCGCGGAGGTCGACGAGGCGCTGGACGCGTTCGGAGCCCCGTACGTCGTGAAGGACGACGGTCTCGCCGCCGGCAAGGGCGTCGTCGTGACCGACGACCTCGATGCGGCCCGCGCCCACGCCAACGCCTGCGACCGCGTCGTCATCGAGGAGTTCCTCGACGGCCCGGAGGTCTCGCTCTTCGCGATCACCGACGGCGAGACGGTCGTCCCGCTCCAGCCCGCCCAGGACTTCAAGCGCGCGCTCGACAACGACGAGGGCCCCAACACCGGCGGCATGGGCGCCTATTCGCCCCTTCCGTGGGCGGACCCGAAGCTGGTCCAGGAGGTCCTCGACACCGTCCTGCAGCCGACGGTCGACGAGATGCGCAAGCGCGGCACGACGTTCTCCGGGCTGCTGTACGCCGGTCTGGCCATCACCGGCCGCGGCGTACGCGTCATCGAGTTCAACGCCCGCTTCGGCGACCCCGAGACCCAGGTCGTCCTCGCCCGCCTGCGGACCCCGCTCGCCGGGATCCTGCTCGCGGCGGCGAACGGCACGCTCGCCGACCTCGAACCCCTGCGCTGGAGCGACGACGCGGCCGTCACCGTCGTCATCGCCTCGCACAACTACCCGGACACCCCGCGCACCGGCGACCCGATCACCGGGCTCGACGAGGTGGCCGCGCAGGATGCCCCGCACGCGTACGTCCTGCACGCGGGGACGAAGCGGGACGGCGCGGACGGCCCGGTGCTCAGCGCGGGCGGCCGCGTCCTGTCGGTCACGGCGACCGGCACCGATCTCACGCAGGCCCGCGAGCGCGCGTACACGGCGGTCGCCCGCATCGGTCTCGACGGCTCGCAGCACCGCACGGACATCGCCGCGAAGGCGGCCTCCGGCCGGTAACCCCGAGTAACCGTGATCAAGTGCCGGGCGGAAGTCACCCTCTCCCGCCCGGCACCGTCATGTCAGCCACCTTTGCCCAAAGCCATTCCATCGAGTGACCGCTGACCCATCCGGCTGACGACGCCCCGGAGCCCAACTATGGTGCGGCGCACGGGGTTAGGCACCGGACGGACCACCGGCATTGCGATGTCAGTGGCGGGTGCCACAGTGGGGGAGTGAGCAACGCCACCAGTGCCCCGCCGTGGACCCCGGTCCCCGGCCGGGCAGCAGGCACAGGCAGCAGGGGGTGACATCGGTCGTGTCCGGTATGGGTGCGGAGGTGGGTGCGCAGGCAGCGCGCTCCCGAGCCCTCGCCGTGCTGCGGATCCGCGGCAGGGCGACGGCTCTCGCTCTGCTGCCCGCGGCCGCGTCCGTGATCCTGCTGGCGGGCGGAGCCACCGGGCATCTGACGGGCGGCGGCTGGGACGTCGCGCGCGGTGTCGTGACCGTGCTCGCGGTGCTCGTGCTGCTCGCCGGGGCGGCCGTCGCCCTGGTCGTGGCGCGGGCCAGGCCCGCCGTCAGCCCCACCGTCCCGATCGCCGAGAGCACGGCACCGGACCTGTACCGCCTGGTCCGCGACCTGGCCGACCGGCTCGACGTGCCGGCGCCCTCGGCGATAGCGCTCACCCCGGACTGCGACAGCTGGCTGGAGGACCGGACCCACCCGGCCCACGGCCCGCCGCGCGAGACGAAGGGCTCCGGGGACCCCGCGGCTCCTGTCGCGCCGGTCCTGGTCATCGGCTCCCCGTTCCTGTGGTGGATGCGCGTGGGCGAGCTGCGCGCCGTCCTCGCCCCGGTCGTCGCCGGTACGGGACCGTCGGCGCACCCCGACATAGCCGCGGCCCGCCGCTTCGTGCGCGGGCTCGACGCCGCGGTGGCGGTCGCCGCCGCACCCGGCCGCGGGCCCCTGACCCGCACGGTGCTCGGTGGCATCGGCTGGGTCGCCCGACTGATGCTGAGCGGCTGCCGGGTGCACGCCGCCGAGATGGAGCGCGGGGTCGCCGCTGCCGCCGCGGAGCGCGCACAGGCTGTGGACTACGGCCTGAGGATCGTCGCGCAGGAGCAGGTCGGGCTCGCGTACGCGGGCTGGGACCGGCTGCTCACCCGGGTCGCGCTGCCGGCCTGGCGGATGGGCCGCTGGCCGTCCCGCCTGGACGCGGGCGTGGTCGCGGCGCTGACCGAGCTGTCCCGCCGCGACCGGCTCGCCGCGCAGAACGACGTGTTCGCGTCCCGCCTCGGTGAGCGCCCCGCCTGCGATCTCCTCGAGGAGCCCGGCACCATCGACGAGGCGACCTCCCTGCTCGCCGCCCGCCTGTTCCACGGCGGCCCCGCCGAGACCGGCCCCGACTGGGCGCCCGTCGACTGGCAGGAGTACCCGGACGAGGTCGTGGACCGCACCTGGCGCGCGGACGCGGCGCGGCTGCACCGGGTCCTGGACACCCTGGGCGTCCACAGCTCCCGCAAGACGGCAGCGGCCCCCGAGGGCCCGACCCTGGCCCGCGTCCTCGACCACCTCACGACGTCCTGGCCGGAAGAGCCCACCGCCGGGTCCACCCCCGCCCCCGCCGCCGTCCGCCCGGCGCCGGAAGCCGCAGCCGCCCCCGACGCCTCAGTCGACGACAACACCGACCTCGGCAGCGGTGACCTCGACAGCGACGACCTCGACAACAGCGACCTCGACAGCGACGACCTCGGCAGCGACGACGAGAGCGCCCTCGACCTGGACCTGGAAGCCCCCGCCCCCCGCCCCGAGGTCGACACCCTCTCCGCCGGGCTCAGCGCCGAGCTGGCCCGCGAGGAGAGCGCACGGCCCGCCCCGGCCCCGGTGGCGGTCGGCCAGGGCCCGGACGGCGCACTGTGGGACGAGGGCGCCCTGCCGCTGTTCCCGCTGCAACCGCCGCGCAGCGGGCGGGAGTTGCTGGCCGACCACGTCACGGCGATGGTGTGCTGCGCCGCGGTGGACACGGCAGGCGCCGCCCCGGGCCTCGACTGGCTGGACGGGCCCGCGCTGCTCATCGGCGGCGAGCGCGCCGCCGACCTGGGCCCGCGGGTGCTGAGCCTCGTCGAGGACGGCGACCCCGAGCCCCTCAAGGGCTGGCTCGCCCGCCTCGGCATCCGGCCCGAGAAGCCCGTACGGCTGGTGTGATCCGGGGACCCGGCAGCGCGCCGAAGATCCCCAACACCCGGAGGGCCGCGTTCCGTTCACGTCAATTCGCGACGAACGGTGACGGAGTGCGTGCGTAATGTGATGTGCTGGGACCGGTCGCGGACACATCATCCGTGAGCGAGGGCTCGGGGGAGCGAGGGAGGGGAGCAGTCATGGGGCCGGACAGGGCGGGGCACCCGGAGGACGCGGCACGGCGGGACGCCGGACCGCCCCGTGCCCGCACCCGCCGCTGGGAGTCCGGAGCGATGGCGCACGCGGTCGACGACCCGTTCGGACAGGGCCCGCTGCCCTGGCTGCGCGGCAGCGAGCACTATTTCGACGACACGGGCCAGGTCGTCCCCTGGTACGTGGACCACGTTGCGCAGCCCGGCGCCACCGGATCGATCCCGGCGCCCCGCACCAGCGGCCCGCGCACCGCGGACGACGTGCACCGCCAGATCAAGGGCTTCACGTCCACCGGCGCGGCCGCGCCCGGCGAGTCCATCGACTTCCACATCACGGTCGACCCGCCCCAGCAGTTCACCGTGGACGTCTACCGCATCGGTCACTACGGGGGCGACGGCGCCAGCAAGATCACGACGAGCCCGCGCCTGTCCGGCATCGTGCAGCCGCCCCCGCTCACCGCCGACCGCACGGTCTCCTGCCACCACTGGTGGCTGTCCTGGCGGCTCCAGATCCCGTCGTTCTGGAGCGTGGGGGCGTATGTCGCGGTTCTCACCACGGTCGACGGCTACCGCTCGCACGTCCCCTTCACGGTCCGCGACTCCCAGCCCGCCGACCTGCTCCTGCTGCTCCCGGACATCACCTGGCAGGCGTACAACCTCTACCCGGAGGACGGCCGCACCGGCGCCAGCCTCTACCACGCGTGGGACGAGGAGGGCCGCCTCCTGGGCGAGAGCGAGGCCGCGACGACGGTCTCCTTCGACCGCCCGTACGCGGGCGCGGGCCTGCCCCTGCACGTCGGCCACGCCTACGACTTCATCCGCTGGGCGGAGCGCTACGGCTACGACCTGGCGTACGCCGACACCCGCGATCTGCACGCGGGCCGCGTCGACCCGACCCGTTATCGCGGCCTGGTCTTCCCCGGCCACGACGAGTACTGGTCGGCGAACATGCGCCGGACGACGGAGCTGGCCCGCGAGTCCGGCACCTCGCTCGTCTTCCTCTCCGCCAACACCATGTACTGGCAGGTGGAGTTGGGCCCGTCCCCGTCCGGCGTCCCGGACCGCCTGCTGACCTGCCGCAAGCGCAGAGGCCCCGGGAAGCCGGCCCTGTGGCGGGAGATCGACAAGCCGGAGCAGCAGCTCCTGGGCATCCAGTACGCGGGCCGCGTCCCCGAGCCCCACCCCCTCATCGTGCGCAACGCGGACCACTGGCTGTGGGAGGCGACCGGCGCGCACGACGGGGACGAGATCGACGGACTGGTCGCCGGCGAGGCCGACCGCTACTTCCCGCGCACGGCCCTGCCCGACCACCGGGACCGCATCCTGCTCGCCCACTCCCCGTACCGGGACGGCGATCAGGCCCGCCGCCACCAGGAGACATCGTTGTACCGGGCGCCGTCCGGCGCGCTGGTCTTCGCGTCCGGGACGTTCGCGTGGTCCCCGGCCCTCGATCGCCCCGGGCACGTGGACCCCCGTATCCAGCGGGCGACGGCCAATCTCCTCGACCGCATCTGCAAACGAGACTGACCCCACAGCGGCCGAGCGGACCCCTGGCCAAAACCCGTCCCTCCGTACGGGAGAATCAGAGGTACTCGTACAGAACCACGGGGAGGCACCGTGTCCGGATTTGTCGAAAAGCCCGAGCCAGTTCAGGTTCCGGGCCTGGTCCATCTCCACACCGGCAAGGTGCGGGACCTGTACCAGAACGAGGCGGGCGACCTGATCATGGTCGCCAGTGACCGCATGTCGGCGTACGACTGGGTGCTGCCCACGCCCATCCCCGACAAGGGCAGGGTCCTCACCCAGCTCTCCCTGTGGTGGTTCGACCAGCTCCAGGACCTGATCCCGAACCATGTGATCTCCACGGACCTGCCGGCCGGCGCCCCCGCCGACTGGGCGGGCCGCACCACGGTCTGCAAGTCGCTCGACATGGTCCCGGTCGAGGCGGTGGCCCGCGGCTACCTGACCGGCTCGGGCCTCGTCGAGTACAACGCGTCGCGCACGGTCTGCGGCCTCGCCCTCCCCGAGGGCCTGGAGGACGGCTCCGAGCTGCCCGCCCCGATCTTCACGCCCGCGACGAAGGCGGAGGTCGGCGAGCACGACGAGAACGTGAGCTACGAGGAGGTGGCCCGCCAGGTCGGCGCGGACACCGCCGCCCAGCTGCGCCAGTCGACGCTCGCCGTCTACAGCCGCGCCCGGGACATCGCGCGCGAGCGCGGCATCATCCTGGCGGACACCAAGTTCGAGTTCGGTTTCGACAAGTCCGCGGAGGGCGAGCCCGTCCTGGTCCTCGCCGACGAGGTGCTCACCCCGGACTCCTCCCGCTTCTGGCCGGCCGACCAGTGGCAGCCGGGCCGCGCCCAGCCCAGCTACGACAAGCAGTTCGTCCGGGACTGGCTGACGGGTTCCTCCGGCTGGGACCGCACGAGCGAGCAGCCGCCGCCGGCCCTGCCGGACGACGTGGTCGAGGCGACGCGCGGCAAGTACATCGAGGCGTACGAGCTCCTGACCGGCCAGAGCTGGGAATGAGAGAAGGCCCCCGGTCCGTGGACCGGGGGCCTTCTTCGTGGAGCGAACGACGAGGTTCGAACTCGCGACCTCAACCTTGGCAAGGTTGCGCTCTACCAACTGAGCTACGTTCGCAGGCTTGCTCTCCCGGCCTTTCGGCCCGAAGCGCGACGCCAACTATACCCAACCTCGCTCCCGCGCGAGACGCACCGCCGTGTGCCGGTTCTCGGCCCCGAGCTTCGAGACGGCCGACGAGAGATAGTTCCGTACGGTCCCCTGCGACAGCGCCGCACGCTCGGCGATCTCGGCGACGGGCGCCCCGTCGGCGGCGAACTCCAGGACCTCGGCCTCGCGCGCGGTCAGCGGCGAGTCCCCGGCGGAGATCGCGTCGGCCGCCAACTCCGGGTCCACATAACGGTTTCCGGCGTGCACGGTCCGGATGATCTCGGCGAGCCGCTGCGCGCTCACCGTCTTCGGCACGAAGCCGCGCACCCCGGCGGCGAGCGCCCGCTTCAGATGGCCGGGACGCCCGTGGCTGGTCACGATCATGGTCCGGCAGCCGGGGAGCTCGTCGCGCAGTGCTGTGGCCACACTCACACCGTCGGCGCCCGGCATCTGCAGATCGAGCACGGCGACGTCCGGCCGGTGCGCCCGCGCCATGGCCAGCGCCTCGGGCCCGCTCGCGGCCTCGGCGACCACGACCAGGTCGTCCTCCAGGCCGAGCAGCGCGGCCAGCGCGCCCCGGATCAGATGCTCGTCGTCGGCGAGCAGAATCCGCAGCCCCATCAGTCGCTCCCCTGTCCCGCGCCCGCCAAGGGCGCCATGCCCGTCGCGGCCGTCATGGCCGTCACCGGCACGGCGGCCGCCACCCGGAACACGTCCTCACCCGTCACTCCCGCCTCCAAGGTCCCGCCCACCGCGGTCAGTCGTTCCCGCAGCCCCGCGAGCCCTGTGCCCTGGGCGCCGCTCCCGGCCGCCGCCCCGGCGCCGTCGTTCTCCACGGTCAGGGTGACGCCGTCCGCGCCGCAGGCCAGCTCCACCCGGCAGGACGTGGCGTCCCCGTGCCGCAGCACGTTCGTCGTGGCCTCGCGCACCACCCAGCCGAGCGCCGACTGCACCTCGCCCGGCAGCCCGGCCGCCGAACCCGTCACCGCGCACTCGATCCCGGCCGCGCTCAACACGCCCTGCGCACCGGCGAGTTCGGCCCCGAGATCGGCCTCGCGGTAGCCCCGTACGACGGCACGCACCTCCTTCTGCGACTCCTGCGCGATGCGCTGCACCTCGACCATCTGCGCCACGGCGTCCTCGGTCCGCCCGCGCCGCGCGAGCTGCACGGCCAACTCGCTCTTGAGGGCGACGACGGCCAGGTTGCGGCCCATCACGTCGTGCAGGTCGCGGCCGAACCGCAGCCGCTCCTCGGCGACGGCGAGCCGGGCCTCGACCTCGCGGGCGCGCTCGGACTCCCACATGACGGAGAGGTTCCAGGCGCTGCACCGCGCGGTCAGCAGCTCCAGCGGGACCGTGAGCGCCAACACCACGGCGGTGGCCACGAGTTGGCCCGATTCCGCGCCGACGGCGGCGAACAGGGCGAGCGCCGCCGCCACGGCCGCGGCGCTGCGCTTGAGGAAGGCGCGGGTCGGCACGGTCAGGACGTAGGCGCAGCCGAACGGCATCGGCGCGAACAGCAGCGGCAGCACGATCAGGCCGTCCTCGACGCTGTCGGTCGCCATGAGCGCGGCGATCAGGCCGATGGCCACGGCGGTGAGCCCGGCCGCCGTGCGGGTCAGGGCGCGCGGCACCGTGCCGCGTCCCAGGTACTGGTCGAGCGCATCCGAGGTGTGGACGTGCGCGACGGCGCACTGCACCACGTTCACCACCGCGAGGGCGATACCGAGCCCCAGCGAGGCCCCGTCGTGGCGCAGCGTCCCGGCGAGCGTCGGACCCGACCAGGCCGCGAAGTACAGCCAGGTGACCGACCGCAGCATGAACCGGCTCTGCCACTCGACCCGCTCGACCTTGCTCCGGTCGCGCCAGCGAATCCGCACGTCAGCCCCTTCCGAGACAGGCTCTCAACGCCGCGGCTCCCAGCGGAACCACCGACGTACAGCAAACACCGCCACGACGAGCCAGGCCACCGCCGTGACCACGGCGCCGAGCGCCTCACCGCCGCTCATCTCCCCGCTCCAGCCGCCCCGGATCAGCGTGAGCGCCGCCGTCAGCGGCAGCAGCTCGCACACCGACGCGAGCCTGTCGGGCATGACCTCCAGCGGCACGAAGGCCCCGGAGCCGAACATCGTGACGAGCAGCATCGGCATCGACGCGACCTGCGCGCTCTCCACACTGCGACTGAACACGGTCGTCAGCGCCGCGAGCGCCACACACAGCGGCACACCCAGCACCAGCCCCAGCACGGCGAGGTGAGGGGCCTCGGGCGCCCCGGCGTCGAGCACCGCCGCGCACGCCGCCGCCAGCGCGACGCACTGCAACAGCCCGATGGCGACGGACGGCAGCGCCGCCCCCGCGAGGATCTCCGCGTCCCGCAGCTCCCCGGTCCGCAGCCGCTTCAGTACGAGCTCCTCGCGCCGCGCCGCGTACACGCTGACCAGCGCCCCGTACACGGCGAAGAGCAGCGAGAACCCCATCGCCGAGGAGAGCACGACGGTGCCCACGTCGAGCCCGGTCCCCTTCAGCCGCTCCTCGTCGAGCGACGCGCTCAGGCTGAACGGCATCACCAGCGGCACGAACAGGGCGCTGAACAGCACGCCCTTGCTCCGCCCGAGCAGCGTCAACTCGGCCCGCGCGAGCGCCCGCAGCCGCCCGGAGGGCCGGGTGACGGTCACCGTCGCCGCACTTGCGCTCATGCCGCCATCTCCTTCGTCCCCGTACGTGCGCCGGGCTCGGCGCCCGTCCCCTTCGCGTCCTGCGCGATCCGCAGGAACGCCTCCTCCAGCGACGCGCCCCGCACGTCGAGCCGCCGCAGTTCGACGCCCGTGTCCCGCGCCCAGACGAGCACCCCGGTCGCGGCCCGCTGGAGCGCGTCGGTCCGCAGCCGCACCAGGCGCCCCTCGACCTCGTGCGCGGTGACGCCGAGCGCGTCGAGCGGCGGCAGATCGCCGACGAAGTACCCCTCGGGCAGTTCGAAGGAGATGTGCGAGGGCTGGGCGGCGACGACCTCGTCGACGCGTCCCTCGGCGGCGATGCGCCCCTCGTGCAGGATCGCGAGCCGGTCGGCGAGCTCCTCGGCCTCTTCGAGGTAGTGCGTGGTCAGCAGCACGGTGGTGCCCTCGGCGCGCAGCCGGCGCACCAACTCCCAGGTGTCGCGCCGCCCTTCGGCGTCGAGCCCGGTGGTCGGCTCGTCGAGGAAGAGCACCTCGGGCCGCCCGAGCAGCGCGAGCGCGAGATCGAGCCGCCGCTTCTCGCCGCCGGACAGCTGCTTGACCCGCACCTTCCCGCGCCGGCTGAGCCCCACGGCCTCCAACGCCTCACCGACAGGCCGCGCACCGCTGGTGCACCCGGCCCACATCCGTACGGTCTCGGCGACGGTCAGTTCGCCGGGGAATCCGCCGTCCTGGAGCATCACGCCGATCCGCGGCCGCACCTGGTCCCGTTCGGTGAGCGGGTCGTGCCCGAGCACCCGCACCTGTCCGCCGGCCGGTGCCGCGAGCCCTTCGATGAGTTCGACGGTGGAGGTCTTTCCCGCGCCGTTCGTGCCGAGGAGGGCGAAGAGTTCGCCGCGGCCCACGGAGAAGGTCACTCCGCGCACCGCATCGAACGATCCCCGTGTGCCGTCCCCGTACACCCGGCGCAGATCGGTGACATCGATCACGCGCTCGTTGCTGGTCATGTCTTCAGCGTTCCGTGCGCCGGGGAGGCCCGGCAGTGCGCGCTGTCACCGGCCCGCATGACAAATGTCAGAAGCCCGCCGTACGCGTCGAGGCATGCGAAAAGCCCCGGATCCTGGTGGATCCGGGGCTTCCCGAACTGGAGCGAACGACGAGGTTCGAACTCGCGACCTCAACCTTGGCAAGGTTGCGCTCTACCAACTGAGCTACGTTCGCACTGCCTCCGGCCAGCTCTCACTGGACGGCGCGAGCACCAGCCTACCGCACCCATCAGGGTGACCGGTACGCGATGCAGAGCGGGTGACAGGAATTGCACACTGCGCCTTCCCCCTGGAAGGGGGATGTTCTGCTACTGAACTACACCCGCATGTACTCCGTGAGGTCCGGCCCTGCGGCCTTGCCCCTCGGCGTGCTCCAGACTTTAGCCGACCGGCGGGGGTGCAACGCAAGTCGGTTGTGCCGAGGGGCTCCTGACGGCCGGCGCCGTCGGGCGGCCGGCGGTCAGTTGGCCTCGGCGAACGCCTCGTAGACCCGCTTCGGGATCCGGCCGCGCGGCGGTACGTCGAAGTGGTGCGAGCGGGCCCAGGCGCGCACGGCGGCCGGGTCGGGGCTCACGTCCGTGTGCTTGAAGACCTTGCCGGTCCTGCTGGACCGCTTCCGTCCTGCCTCCAGGTACGGGGCCAGGGTCTTGCGGAGCTTTTTGGCATTGGCTTGATTGAGGTCGATCTCGTACGACCTGCCGTCGAGACCGAAGACGACCGTTTCCGCCGCTTCTCCGCCGTCGATGTCGTCAAAGAGAGTGACCACGACACGCTGCGCCACGAATATCGGTCCCTTCGTCCGGCATCCCCGCTTTGACGTGCGGAGATGTCGACAGTCCAGCAGTTGTCCTGCGGTTGGTAATTCCTTTTTACCCTGTCCGGCATTGCGCTGGGAAGACCAGTTAAAAACCTCCGCGTGTCTGCCGTCCTGGTTATCCCGGGTCTTTCCCTTAATTTTCCGTGCGGATCCGATGTCGTTGCCGTAACGTGATCCGGCTCTCGTAGCTTCCTACTGTCTACGCGAGTAGAAGATTTGGGCAGGTACGCTGAACGGACCTGCTCAGCACCACACACCGGGAGTGCCAGTGGCACGCGTCGTAGTCGACGTCATGCTCAAGCCGGAGATCCTCGACCCCCAGGGCCAGGCGGTGCAGCGTGCGCTGCCGCGCCTCGGTTTCGACGGCATCTCCGACGTACGTCAGGGAAAGCGTTTCGAGCTCGAAGTGGACGGCCCCGTGGATGACGCCGCCCTCGCGCGTATCCACGAGCTCGCGGAAAGCTTCCTCGCCAACACCGTGATCGAGAACTTCACCGTGAAGATCGAAGAAGCCGCGGAGTCCGCGGTCGGAGCCGAAAAGTGACCGCTCGTATTGGCGTCGTCACCTTTCCCGGTTCCCTCGACGACCGTGACACCCAGCGCGCGATCCGCCTCGCCGGTGCGGAGCCCGTCGCTCTCTGGCACAAGGACAAGGATCTGAAGCAGGTCGACGCGGTCGTCCTGCCGGGCGGTTTCTCCTACGGCGATTACCTTCGCGCGGGCGCCATTTCGCGCTTCTCGCCGGTCATGGAGACGCTCATCGACCAGGCGAGGGCGGGCCTGCCCGTCCTCGGCATCTGCAACGGGTTCCAGGTCCTCACCGAGGCCCATCTGCTCCCCGGCGGCATGCTCGGCAACGACCACCTGCACTTCATCTGCCGCGACCAGAAGCTGCGGGTGGAGAACGCGGACACCGCCTGGACGTCCGACTACGAGGCGGGCCAGGAGATCCACATCCCGCTGAAGAACATGGACGGGCGCTACGTCGCCGACTCGTACACGCTCGACAAGCTGGAGGCCGAGGGCCGGGTCGCGTTCCGCTACGTCGACTTCAACCCGAACGGCTCGCTCCGTGACATCGCCGGCATCACGAACGAGGCGGGCAACGTCGTCGGTCTGATGCCGCACCCGGAGCACGCCGTCGAGCCCCTCATCGGGACGGGCCGCACCGACGGCCTCCCCTTCTTCACCTCGATCCTCAAGAAGCTGGTCGCCGCCTCATGAGCCTCGACACCGTAGAGAACGCGAGCAAGACCCCCGACGTCGAGCTCCCCTGGGCCGAACTCGGCCTGAAGAAGGACGAGTACGAGAGGGTCGTCGAGATCCTCGGGCGCCGGCCCACCGGCGCCGAGCTCGCCATGTACTCGGTCATGTGGTCCGAGCACTGCTCGTACAAGTCGTCCAAGGTGCACCTGCGCCAGTTCGGCGAGAAGGCCCCTCAGTCCGACGCCATGCTCGTCGGCATCGGCGAGAACGCGGGCGTCGTGGACGTCGGCCAGGGCTACGCCGTCACCTTCAAGGTGGAGTCGCACAACCACCCCTCCTACGTGGAGCCCTACCAGGGCGCTGCCACGGGCGTGGGCGGCATCGTGCGCGACATCATCGCGATGGGCGCGCGCCCGGTCGCCGTCGTGGACCCGCTGCGCTTCGGCGCCGCCGACCACCCCGACACCAAGCGCGTGCTGCCCGGCGTCGTCGCCGGCATCGGCGGCTACGGCAACTGCCTGGGCCTGCCGAACATCGGCGGCGAGGTCGTCTTCGACGCCTGCTACCAGGGCAACCCGCTGGTCAACGCCGGTGCCATCGGCGTCATGCGGCACGAGGACATCCACCTCGCGAAGGCGTCGGGCGCGGGCAACAAGGTCATCATGTACGGCGCCCGCACGGGCGGCGACGGCATCGGTGGCGCCTCGATCCTGGCCTCGGAGACCTTCGACGACGCGAAGCCGTCGAAGCGTCCCGCCGTCCAGGTCGGCGACCCGTTCCAGGAGAAGCTCCTCATCGAGTGCACCCTGGAGGCGTTCGCCGAGAAGCTCGTCGTCGGCATCCAGGACCTGGGCGCCGCCGGCATCTCCTGCGCCACCTCCGAGCTGGCGTCCAACGGCTCGGGCGGTATGCGCGTCGAGCTGGACGACGTACCGCTGCGCGACTCCACGCTCTCGCCCGAGGAGATCCTCATGAGCGAGTCGCAGGAGCGCATGTGCGCCGTCGTCGAGCCCTCGAAGGTCGACCGTTTCCTGGAGATCTGCGAGAAGTGGGACGTCATCGCCACCGTCATCGGTGAGGTGACCGACGGCGACCGCCTGGAGATCTTCTGGCACGGCGAGAAGATCGTCGACGTCGACCCGCGCACGGTCGCGCACGACGGTCCGGTCTACGAGCGTCCGCTGGCCCGCCCCGAGTGGCAGGACGCGCTCCAGGCCGACGACGCGGGCAAGCTGCCGCGGCCCTCGTCGGGCGACGAGCTGAAGCAGCAGGTCCTCGCCCTCGTCTCGTCGCCGAACCAGGCGTCGAAGAAGTGGATCACCTCGCAGTACGACCACTTCGTGCAGGGCAACACGGTCCTCGCGCAGCCCGAGGACTCGGGCATGATCCGCATCGACGAGGAGTCCGGTCTCGGCGTCGCCATCGCGACGGACGGCAACGGCCGCTTCGCGAAGCTCGACCCGTACACGGGCGCGCAGCTCGCGCTCGCGGAGGCGTACCGCAATGTCGCCACGACGGGTGCCAAGCCCCTCGCGGTCTCCGACTGCCTGAACTTCGGTTCGCCCGAGGACCCGGCCGTCATGTGGCAGTTCTCGGAGGCCGTGCGCGGTCTCGCCGACGGCTGCCTCCAGCTCGGCACCCCGGTCACCGGCGGCAACGTCTCGCTGTACAACCAGACCGGCGAGGCGGCGATCCACCCGACGCCCGTCGTCGCGGTCCTCGGCGTCATCGACGACGTGGCCCGGCGCACCCCGGCAGCCTTCAAGGAAGAGGGCCAGCTCCTCTACCTGCTCGGTGACACCCGCGAGGAGTTCGGCGGTTCGGCCTGGTCGCAGGTGATCCACGACCACCTCGGCGGGCTGCCCCCGAAGGTCGACCTGGAGCGCGAGCGCCTGCTCGGCGAGATCCTCATCGCGGCCTCCCGCGACGGCATGATCGACGCCGCGCACGACCTGTCCGACGGCGGTCTGATCCAGGCCGTGGTCGAGTCCTCGCTGCTCGGCGGCAAGGGCGCCCGCCTGGTCGTCCCGGACGGCCTGGACGCGTTCACGTTCCTCTTCTCCGAGTCGGCGGGCCGCGCGGTCGTCGCCGTCCCCCGCAGCGAGGAACTCCGCTTCACCGACATGTGCGGCGCCCGGGGCCTCCCGGTCACCCGCATCGGTGTCGTGGACGGCGACGCCGTGGACGTCCAGGGCGAGTTCGCCCTCTCCCTGGACGAGCTGCGCGAGGCGCACGAGAACACGATCCCGGCGCTGCTGGCCTGACCCGCGCTCAGGCCCGTACGGGCTGCGCATACGAAGCCTCCGTCCGCTCCACCGCGGACGGGGGCTTCGGCAGTCGTGTGGCCAGCGCGGCGCCGACCAGCATCAGCGCGGCCCCGCACCAGAACACGATGTCCGTGGCGTGCACGAAGTCCCTTACGGCGAGGGCGTGTCGGGCGCCGTGGAGGGCCGGGATCGCACTGACGTCGCCGTCGATGAGGCGGAAGAGGACGGTGCCGAACAGGGCCGCGCCCAGGGCGTTGCCGAGGGTCTGGAAGAAGCGGATGCTCGTCGTGGCGACGCCGAGGAGCGGGCGCGGGGCCGCGTTCTGCACCAACTGGATGAGCTGGCCGATGAGCTGGCCGAAGCCGACGCCGGCGAGCAGGAGTTCCGCGCGGATCAGCCAGAGGTTCGTGTCCGGGGTGATCGTCGTCGCGAAGAGGACGAACGTGGCCGTCATCGTGAGCGTGCCGCTGATCGTGAAGGTGCGGGCCGAGGCGCGCAGCCGGCCCACGACGATCCCGACGGCCGTCATGCCGACCGCCATGGGGATCAGGTACAGGCCCGCCGCCGAGCTCGACAGGCCACGGGCGACCTGGAGATAGACCAGCACGTAGTAGATCGCGCACATCATCGCGGCGCCCGTGATGCCCTGCACCACGAAGCCCCAGCGCAGTTCGGGGACGCGGAAGAGGGAGAGCGGCAGGACCGGTTCGGCGGCGCGCTTCTGGCGCCACAGGAACAGGGCGACGCCGAGCGCCGCCGCGCACAGCAGGCCGATGATCTGCGGTGACGACCAGGCGTACTTCTTGCCGCCCCAGTCCGTCGCAAGGAGCAGCGCGGTGGAGAAGGCGGCGGCCAGGCCCGCGCCCGCCCAGTCCAGGGGGCGGCGCACCGGGTGGTCGGGGAGCTTGAGGACCAGCGCGCCGGCGACGAGGACCGCGAGGCCGAGCGGCAGGTTCACGTAGAAGATCCAGCGCCAGCTCGCGTGGTCCGTGAGGAAGCCGCCGAGCCAGGGGCCGAGCGCCATGCCGCCGCCGGCGACGATGCCGCCGATCCCGCCCGAGCCGCCGCCCTTCTCCTCGTCCGGGTCCTTGAGGTGGGCCATCACCACCATCGTGATGCTCATCAGTCCGCCGCCGCCCAGGCCCTGCACGGCGCGGGCCGCGATCAGCTGGCCCATCGACTGGGCGAGGCCGCACAGCGCCGAGCCCAGCAGGAACGTGGCGACCGCGCCGAGGAAGACGCGCTTCGCGCCGAGGGTGTCGCACAGCTTGCCGTACAGCGGCAGCATCGCGGCCGAGGCGAGCGCGAACGCGCTGATCAGCCACGGGAACTGGTCGATGCCGTGCACCGGGTCGAGGTCGCTGACGATCGGCACGGTCGCCGCCGAGACGATCTGCAGGTCGAGGACGGCCAGGACGATCGTGAAGAGGCAGACGAACATGCCGATCTTGCGTTGCGTCGGAGTCATCATGCGCAGCACTGTGCCCGAGAAAATGTACCGGGTCAATCTTTCGGTCTGGATTAAAGTTTTTCCGAGCCGAAAAATCGTCCGGACCTAAACTTCGCCTTGGTACGGTGACGTCATGGCTGGAGAAGGGGCCGCCCCCGGGCTGCGCGAGCGCAAGAAGAAGCAGACGGCGATCAAGGTCTGGCGCACGGCCGTCGACCTGTTCCTCGAGCACGGCTACGACGAGGTCTCCGTCGCGCAGATCGCGGAGGCCGCCGAGGTCTCGAAGATGACCGTCTTCAACTACTTCAAGACCAAGGAAGACCTCCTCATGGGCCCCATGGAGGAGCACGTCGAGGACCTCGCCCGGGCCATCGAGCAGCGCGCGCCCGGCGCCTCCGCTCTCGACGCGACCCGCGCGATGTTCCTGCGCAAGGTCGCCGAGCGGGACCCGTCGGTCGGCCTGAGCGTCGACGGCAACGAACTGGCGCTGATCCAGCTCATCAACCGCACACCGGCGTTGGCCCGCCGCGCCCTGCTCTGGTCGGTGCGCAGTGAGCGGCTCGCCGCCGAGGTGCTCGCCGCCGAGACCGGCGACCCGCTGCTCGCGGCCGTCGCCGCGGCCCAGCTGACCGGCGTGGTCAGCGCCCTGATGAACGAGCACCACCGGCGGATCCTCGCCGGTGAGACCCCCGACGCCGTCGCCGCGGACGCCGAGGAGCGCGTCGAGCGGGCGTTCGCCCTGGTGGAAAAGGGTCTGAACGACTTCGCGGTACGGGCGTAGGGTCGCGGCCATGGCCCCGTCCACGTCACCCACGTCACCGTCGTCCAGAGCGTCCAGGAAGCGCCCGCGTTCCTACGACGCGGAGCAGCTGCGGACCGCAGTCCTGGCCCAGTTCGCCGCCGTCCGCGAGGCCGTCGAGGGCCTCACGGACGGGCAGCTCGCCGCCCCGACCCGGCTCGGCGACTGGACCGTACGCGACCTCGCCGCGCACTTCACCATGGCCGTCGGCATGCTGCCCCGCGGCCTCGCCCAGCCGGCCCCGCCCAAGACCGACCTGGCGCTCCTCGACTATCCGGCCCTGGTCGCGCCCGCCGCCCCGGCGGTCGCCGTCGCCGTACAGGAGCTGTCGGACAGCGCACCGCTGAGCGAGCTGTACGCGAACGTCCAGGCGGGACTCGACAGATATCTGACCGCCGGAATCGACGGCGAGCGGCCCGTCGCGCACCGGGTCGGGACGATGAGCCTCACCCACGTCCTGGTCACCCGGGCCGTCGAACTCGCGGTCCACACCGACGACTTGAACGACGCGGTGCCCGGCCTCGACCTGCCCGTCGAGCGCCGGCTGCTCGCCGCGGCGACCCGCTTCCTCGCCGACGCCCTCGCCGCGAAGGCGCCCGGCGCGTCCACCGAGGTCCGCATCCCGCCCTTCGCCGTCGTCCAGTGCATCGAAGGCCCCCGGCACACCCGCGGCACCCCGCCGAGCGTGGTGGAGACGGACCCGCTGACCTGGGTCCGTCTCGCGACAGGGCGTACGGGATGGAAGGCGGCGCTCGACGACGCGCTCGTCAGCGCCAGCGGTGAACGGGCCGACCTGGAAGGCCTGTTGCCGATCATGGCGTGAAGCGGGCGGCGGGGCGCGGCCCGCAGGGAACCGATCGTGGGGGGCGCCCCGTCCCATCGGCATGTTCACGCAACGCAGCACCCGCGCCCTGTTCGCCGCCGCCCTGCCCCTGGCCGCCCTCGTCACCGTCACGGCCTGCGGGAACGAGAAGGCCCCGGGCTCGGTGAAGGTCGGGGGAGCGCCGGTCACCGGGGTCCACTGGACGGTGGAGAGCGTGACGGTGAACGGGACGACGACGAAGGCGCCGGGCGGCGCGTACCTGGAGTTCGTCTCGGACGAGCGCGTGCGCGGCAACTACGGCTGCAACCACTTCGACGCCGAGGCCCAGGTCACCGCCGACACCGTCGACCTGGGCAAGTCCGACACCACGCTGATGCTCTGCGAGGACAAGGACCAGCGCGCCTTCGAGAAGACCCTCGCCCGCGCCCTCGCCGACAAGAACACCATCAAGGCCGAGGGAGCCAAGCACGACCGCCTCCTGCTCACCCGCCCGAACGGCGACACCGTCACCCTCGCCGAGCGGCGCGACGCCGAGCTCGTCGGCACGACCTGGACCGTCACCGGCCTCACCTCCGACGGCGTCGCCCAGTCCCTGCCGAAGGCCGCCCAGGACAGGGCCCGGCTCGTCTTCGGCAAGGACGGCCGGGTCAGCGCCCGCCTCGGCTGCAACAGCGGCGGCGCCAAGGCCACCGTCAAGGACGGCCACATCACCTTCGGCCGGCTCGTCACCACCAAGATGGGCTGCTTCGGAGCGGCCGCCGACATCGAGAGGACGATGCGCAACGTCCTCGACGGCAAGGCGAGTTACGCCATCCAGGGCGACTCCCTCACCCTGAAGACGCCGGACGGCACGGGCATCGGCCTCACCGCCCGGAAGTGACGCCGCGTCAGGACCCGTACGGGAGCAGCGTCTTGTCGATCGCCTCCCACGCGGCCTTCAGCTCGGCCACCAACTCCGGTCTGTCGGCGGCCCGGTCGGCCTGCTCCCGCCGGTCCGCCGCGAGGTCGAACAGCTGGTCGGCACCGCCCTTGCCCCGGTAGTACTTCCAGTCGCCGCGCCGCACGGCCCGCTCCCCGCGCACCCGCCAGAACAGGTCCCGCTCGGCGAGACGTTCGCCGCGCAGCAGGTACCCGGCGAGGCTCGTGCCGTCGAGCGGATACGCGGCGGCGGGCCTGGCCCCGCCGATCTCCAGCAGTGTCGCCGTCCAGTCCGGAGTGAACACCGGCTCCTCGCTGACCTGCCCGCCGTCGATCCGGGCCGGCCAGCGCACGATGGTGGGGACCCGTATGCCGCCCTCCTGCAACGACGACTTGTTGCCGGACAGCGGCCAGTTGTACGAGAACCGCTCACCGCCGTTGTCCGAGGCGAAGAAGACGAGCGTGTCCCTCTCCTGCCCCGACTCCTTCAGCGCGGCGAGCACCTGCCCGACCGACCGGTCCAGGTCCTCGACCATCTCCGCGTACTTCTCCACGGACCCGCCGTCGGTGTGGAAGAGCGCCCGCTGGTCCCCGGCCTTGATCCGCTGCACGACCTCGGCGCTCGCCTCCTCGTCGCCGTCGGCGATCCACGGCCAGTGCGGGGTCGTGAAGTTGAGATTGAGCAGCCAGGGAGTGTCCCCGTGGTCCCGCCGCACGTACTCGCTCGCCCGCTCGGTGAGGATCCGCGTGTAGTACCGCAGGTCCTTGTACGTGGCGTCGCCCTCCTTCACGTCGCCCTCGTACAGGTCGTACTCGCCGCCGAGCCCCAGCTTCGAGTAGTACTCCAGGGCCCCGCCGAAGTTCCCGAAGAACTCGTCCCAGCCGGATCTGGTCGGCGAGTAGTCCGGCAGGTAGCCGCAGTGCCACTTGCCGATCAGCGCGGTCGAGTAGCCCGCCCCGCGCAGCAGCGAGGCGAGTGTGGGGTGGTTCGGGTCGAGCCCGGCCGACCGGTCGGCGATCGGCTCCGCGAGCCCGCCCTTCGTGCGGCCCGGGTAGCGGCCCGTGTAGAGGCTGAAGCGGGTCGGCGAGCAGGTCGCGGACCCGCTGTACGCGTCGGTGAACCGCACCCCCTGCCGGGCGAGCCGGTCGAGGTTCGGGGTCCTGATGTGCGGCGCCCCGTACGAGGACAGGTCGGCCCAGCCCAGGTCGTCACCGAGGATGAACAGGATGTTGGGGCGCCGGGACCGCCGGCCGGCGGCGGCACGGAACGGCGTCTCGCGGGGCGCGGCCTGAGCGGCGACGGCGGGCGTCGCCACGGCGGCTCCGGCGGCGACAGCAGCCGTACCGAAGGCACGACGGGACAGCTTCGAGGCATGCGGGGGCATGAGAACTCCGAGGCAGGAGAAGAAGCGCCCCGTCAGGGGCGCGGGGAACGGCGTGAGCGACCAGGGACGGCCCGCGGCCCGCGAAGAGACGGAACCGGCCGGGCGGGAATCGGCCCGCGAGCACCCTCGGCCGGGCAGTGCGGCGAGGGCGACTTCAACGGGCGAGCGGACAGCTCAGGCGCAGCGACAGATCGCGCTCGCGACACGGACCAGGTCGACGTGGCGGCGCTCCACAAGAGTGACCGTCCGGTCACGGCGGGGCTGCATGACCCAGGACCCTGCCGACGCAGGCACCCCGTTGTCAACGCCCGTCCCGCACTCCGGACGCACCGGGGCGAGCGGGCCCGGCACCTTCGAACGGTCCGCGCTCGGCAGGCGGACCGTCGGCGCGGCAGCGAGTTCGGTCACACTCGCCGCGGCCGTCGCTCAAGGTGCCGCGTTCGCCGCGAAACCCCACACGGACCTCGATGCCGGGCAGCCCGTCGCCGACCCTCCGCGGCGCGCCGCCGACAGCACGTTGCCCCAGGTCAGCGAGGGTGAAGCCGGGGCCTTGCACGCGTCGTGAGCGCCACCCCGGACGCCGGCGCGGGCCTCGACCGCGCCATCGCCACGGGCGGCCCGCCCTGCCCGAAATCACCCAGCACGCTACGCGCGTCCGGGTCGTGTCAACGTACGAAGCCGGCATCCCCAATTCGGACCAGTGGTCGATCACGTCTACACTCGGAGCCGTGCCACGTGGTGACGGTCGACTCAATCACGATCTGCTCCCCGGCGAGAAAGGCCCCCAGGACGCTTGTGGCGTCTTCGGTGTCTGGGCTCCGGGCGAAGAGGTCGCAAAGCTCACGTACTTCGGGCTCTACGCCCTCCAGCATCGGGGTCAGGAATCCGCGGGAATCGCGGTAAGCAATGGCTCCCAGATCCTCGTCTTCAAGGACATGGGCCTCGTGTCCCAGGTCTTCGACGAGACTTCCCTAGGTTCGCTCCAAGGTCATATCGCGGTCGGTCACGCCCGCTACTCGACCACCGGGGCCTCCGTGTGGGAGAACGCCCAGCCGACGTTCCGTGCCACCGCGCACGGCTCGATCGCGCTCGGCCACAACGGCAACCTGGTCAACACGGCGCAGCTCGCCGAGCTGGTCGCCGAACTCCCCAAGGAGAACGGCCGCGCCACACAGGTGGCGGCCACCAACGACACCGACCTCGTCACGGCGCTCCTCGCCGGCCAGGTCGACGACGACGGCAAGCCCCTGACCATCGAAGAGGCGGCCGCCAAGGTGCTGCCTCAGGTCCAGGGCGCCTTCTCCCTCGTCTTCATGGACGAGGGCACGCTGTACGCCGCCCGCGACCCGCAGGGCATCCGCCCGCTGGTCCTCGGCCGCCTGGAGCGCGGCTGGGTCGTCGCCTCGGAGTCCGCCGCCCTCGACATCTGCGGCGCCTCCTACGTCCGCGAGATCGAGCCGGGCGAGTTCGTCGCCATCGACGAGAACGGCCTGCGAACGTCCCGATTCGCCGAAGCAAAGCCCAAGGGCTGCGTCTTCGAGTACGTCTATCTGGCCCGCCCGGACACCGACATCGCCGGCCGGAACGTGTACCTCTCCCGTGTGGAGATGGGCCGCCGCCTCGCGAAGGAAGCGCCCGCGGACGCCGATCTCGTCATAGCGACGCCGGAATCCGGTACTCCGGCCGCGATCGGCTACGCGGAGGCCTCCGGCATCCCGTTCGGCGCCGGCCTGGTGAAGAACGCGTACGTGGGTCGTACGTTCATCCAGCCTTCCCAGACGATCCGCCAGCTCGGCATCCGTCTGAAGCTGAACCCGCTCAAGGAAGTCATCAAGGGCAAGAAGCTCGTGGTCGTCGACGACTCGATCGTCCGCGGCAACACGCAGCGCGCCCTGGTCCGCATGCTCCGCGAGGCCGGCGCCGCCGAGGTCCACATCCGGATCTCGTCGCCGCCCGTGAAGTGGCCCTGCTTCTTCGGCATCGACTTCGCGACCCGCGCCGAGCTCATCGCCAACGGCATGACGGTCGAGGAGATCGGCACCTCGCTCGGCGCCGACTCCCTCTCGTACATCTCCATCGACGGCATGATCGAGGCGACCACCATCGCCAAGCCGAACCTCTGCCGCGCCTGCTTCGACGGCGAGTACCCGATGGACCTCCCCGACCCGGAGCTCCTCGGCAAGCAGCTCCTGGAGACGGAACTGGCCGCAGGCCCTGCCTCCACGGCTGCGTCCGACGCGATCCGTCGCCCGTAGAGCCAGGGGGTCTGGGGGTGTCCCCCAGACAATTCAGCCACCAACCCGAAAGATCCCAGGCAATGTCTGAGACCACAGGTGCCAGCTACGCATCCGCAGGCGTCGACATCGAAGCCGGCGACCGCGCCGTAGAGCTGATGAAGGAGTGGGTGAAGAAGACGCAGCGCCCCGAGGTCCTCGGCGGCCTCGGCGGTTTCGCCGGCCTCTTCGACGCCTCCGCCCTCAAGAAGTACGAGCGTCCGCTCCTGGCCTCCGCCACCGACGGCGTCGGCACGAAGGTCGACATCGCCCGCCAGATGGGCGTCTACGACACGATCGGCCACGACCTGGTCGCGATGGTCATGGACGACATCGTGGTGTGCGGCGCCGAGCCGCTCTTCATGACCGACTACATCTGCGTGGGCAAGGTCCACCCGGAGCGCGTCGCCGCCATCGTGAAGGGCATCGCCGAGGGCTGTGTCCTCGCGGGCTGCGCCCTCGTCGGCGGCGAGACAGCCGAGCACCCGGGCCTCCTCGGCCCGGACGACTTCGACGTCGCGGGCGCCGGTACGGGCGTCGTGGAGTACGAGAACCTGCTCGGCCCGGACCGTATCCGTACGGGTGACGCGGTCATCGCCATGGCGTCCTCGGGTCTTCACTCGAACGGGTACTCGCTGGTCCGCCACGTCCTCTTCGACCGCGCGGGCATGGCCCTCGACCAGCAGGTCGACGAGCTGGGCCGCACCCTCGGCGAGGAGCTGCTGGAGCCGACGAAGATCTACTCGCTCGACTGCCTGTCGCTCACCAGCACCACCCGCGTCCACGCCTACAGCCACATCACCGGCGGCGGCCTCGCGGCGAACCTGGCCCGCGTCATCCCGGACGGCCTGCACGCGACCGTGGACCGCTCCACCTGGGCCCCCGGCGCGATCTTCGACCTGGTCGGCAAGGCCGGTCAGGTGGAGCGCCTGGAGCTGGAGAAGACGCTGAACATGGGCGTCGGCATGATGGCGATCGTCCCGCAGGAATCCGTGGACGTCGCCCTCGCGACCCTCGCCGACCGCGGCGTGGAGTCCTGGGTGGCCGGCGAGATCACCGACCGCGGCGACCGTACGACGGGCGCCGAGCTCACCGGGGACTACGCCAAGTAGTCCCGTAAGGGCAGCACAAAACCCGGTCCGGCGTGGTGACCACCCCGGACCGGGTGAAGTGTTCAGCAGTTATGCACTGCCGCAACAGATGCAGTGCTGAAGGAAGCAGTACGAAGTCAAGCGCCGCGGCGCTGGGACGACGGACCGGACTCGTCGGAGTCCTCGTCTCCCTCGTCGTCGTACAGATCCGCATAGCGGGCGTACGGGTCGTCTTCCTCGTCGTCGTCCTCGAAAGGCTCGCCGTTCGGCGGCTGATTCGAGAGAGGACTTGGAGTAGATGCGCCCAGCTCGTTGGCCAGACGCGACAGGTCAGTCCCGCCGCTGCTGTACTTCAGCTGGCGGGCGACCTTCGTCTGCTTGGCCTTTGCCCGGCCGCGCCCCATGGCTCGACCCCCTCGGTGATGGGGCTTCACGGCCCCAGAGTCTTGACACGCGTTCATGATCTGGAACGGGCTCCCCGCAAGGAGACCGGTCCGTAGGGCTTCCACGGTACCTGAGCCCACGCCCATACGGTACGTCGCCCGCAGCACGCGCCTGGACGCAGGACCAGCCAGGAGCCCTGTCCTCGCTGGTCAGCTGCGATTTTAACCTCTTCTTGGAGGGCGACCCGCCGGGAGGGGTGACTCTCGTTACGTCGCCCGGCCCCTCAGGCCCTTCCGCGCGCCTCCGCCATCCGCTGCTCGGCGATCCTGTCGGCCGCGGCGGCCGGCGGAATGCCATCCGACTTTGCGCGAGCGAAGATCGAAAGAGTGGTGTCGAAGATCTTCGCGGCCTTCGCCTTGCACCGGTCGAAGTCGAAGCCGTGCAGCTCGTCGGCGACCTGGATGACGCCGCCCGCGTTGACCACGTAGTCGGGGGCGTAGAGGATCCCGCGGTCCGCGAGGTCCTTCTCGACGCCCGGGTGAGCGAGCTGGTTGTTGGCCGCGCCGCACACCACCTTCGCGGTCAGGACGGGTACGGACTCGTCGTTCAGGGCGCCGCCCAGGGCACAGGGCGCGTAGATGTCCAGGCCCTCGACCCGGATCAGCGCCTCGGTGTCGGGCACGACGGCGACCTCGGGGTGCCGGTCGGTGATCCGTCGTACGGACTCGTCGCGGACGTCCGTCACCACGACCTCGGCGCCGTCCTCCAGGAGATGCTCCACGAGGTGGTGGCCGACCTTGCCGACGCCCGCGATGCCCACCTTGCGGCCGCGCAGCGTCGGGTCGCCCCACAGGTGCTGGGCCGAGGCGCGCATGCCCTGGAAGACGCCGTAGGCGGTGAGCACGGAGGAGTCGCCCGCGCCGCCGTTCTCCGGCGAGCGCCCGGTCGTCCAGCGGCACTCCCGCGCCACCACGTCCATGTCGGCGACGTACGTGCCGACGTCGCACGCGGTCACGTAGCGCCCGCCGAGCGAGGCCACGAACCGGCCGTACGCGAGCAGCAGTTGCTCGCTCTTGATCGTGTCCGGGTCGCCGATGATCACGGCCTTGCCGCCGCCGTGGTCGAGCCCGGCCATGGCGTTCTTGTACGACATGCCGCGCGCGAGGTTCAGTGCGTCGGCGACGGCCTCCTCCTCGGAGGCGTACGGGTAGAAGCGCGTGCCGCCGAGGGCCGGGCCCAGGGCGGTGCTGTGGAGGGCGATGACGGCCTTGAGGCCGCTCGCGCGGTCCTGGCAGAGCACGACCTGCTCGTGGCCGCCCTGATCCGAGTGGAAGAGGGTGTGCAACACGTCGGTGGTGCGGACAGAATCGCCGGTCACATCGGTCACTGTGGTGACTCCCAAGTACATAGCGGCGGTGGGGCGGTTCCCGTGCGGGTGGCGGGTCGCCGTGGTGTTCGTGGGCAAGAGATTAGAGCGTGCGCGTGCCCGCCACGGCCGCAGTGCCGAGGATCACTCTCTCGCGTCGCGGGCCGCCGGACGTACGGTGGGTTTTCCAGTCGCCGGGCGGGGGAGGGAGCACCAGTGCCCAAGGTGTCGTCGGTGACCGTCCCGTACGCGGCGTATCTGCGCGTGTACGAGCCCCTCGCGGCTTTTCCGCAGCCCGAGCGCGGCCATTGGGAGCGCTACGCGAAGCGTGAGCACCACCCCTCCTACCAGGACGAACTGCGCCGCTCGCTGGCCGATCTGCTGCCCACGCCGCCGATCCCGGTGCCGGTGCACGAGAGCGACGACGCGTTCGTCCTTGAGGCGGACGGGGTGCTGTGCGTCTGCCCGTGGCGCACCCGGCTGCGCGGCTGGCAGGCCCTGGACGAGCTGGTGGGGCAGCTGCCGGCCCCGGTCCTCGACGCGGTGCTGCCCCCGGTGGTGCGCCGGCAGGCGTCCGACGACTACGAGCGCTGGCTGGAGCGGAACCCGGACGCGCGCCCCTGGATCCGTACGTCGATCTGGCAGGTGCCGCTGAACTGGTTCGTGCTCGTCTCCGACGAGGAGCGCGTGTACGAGAAGAAAGGGGAGGGCGGCGTTCCGCTCTTCCGCTACCGGACGCCGATGGTGCAGGCCCGGCGCCGGGTCGCGCGCGGGCTGCGCGCGCTGAGGGAAGCGATGGACGAGGGGCCGCTGATCGACGGCCTGGTAGATGTGGGGCGCTGGCTCGAGGAGTTCCACCCCCGCTCGCACGTCGAACTCGACTACGGCGGCCTCGTGCACACCCTGCCGCCGGACTTCCTCGACGAGGACCACTCGGCGGCGGATGTGGCCGAGGGCATCGAGGCGCTTCGCTCCGGCGACGGGGACGTCGCCGGCGAGGCGTACGCGCGGCTCGTGGAGCGCTGGCGGACGGCGCGGGACCGGCAGTTCGCCAACTGACCTGCCCTGTCCGGCTCTTAGGACCTACGTCCTGATCCGGGCTTTTGCCTCAAGCGTGACGGACCGCACTAACTGCGCCCTTGCGCCCAAGGCCCCTCCTCATGCCAAAATAGGACAAGGAGTCCGGGGAGGGCTCCATCCGTCCAACTGAGTCCAACCATGGACGGATAACTCAGCATTGCACTGTCTGTGGGGGGTCTGATGACTCCTGATCGCTCTGTGACTGATCGTCACGGTGGCGTGACTGTCCGCTATGGCATGGTCCATCGGCTTCCGTCGCTGATGAACACCTGGGAGGGCAATTCCATCGGTTTGGCCGACGCGGCTGGACGGATGGTGTAGTTGTAGTGCCGAGGACAAGCCGTTCGTCCTATAACCGACTCGACCCGTGTCCGCCATATCGGGCAACGCGGGTCAAGGTGCAGAATTTAAAGGAAAGAACCGAGAAGGTTCGGTTCTCCCGAGGAGGCCGCTCATGACCGCTCGCACCCCTGATGCCGAGCCGCTGCTGACCCCGGCTGAGGTCGCCACGATGTTCCGCGTCGACCCCAAGACGGTCACGCGCTGGGCGAAGGCTGGCAAGCTCACGTCGATTCGCACGCTCGGCGGACACCGCCGTTACCGCGAGGCTGAGGTCCGCGCACTGCTCGCGGGTATTCCGCAGCAGCGCAGCGAGGCCTGAGGCTTCGTAAAACACCGCAAGACCGGGTGTTCCGGGTCCCCCAACCCGTACCGCACCCACCCCTAGCTCCACCTGACGCCGTCCTGCCCCAACAGGGCCGCTGTGTCATCCCGAGATCGCGCTGGACTCCGCCGGGTCCAGCGCGATCTTTTTTGTGCGCGCGGGACCGCGTCCGCCGGGGTTCCGTGGGTGCCCTTGTTGGACCTTGATCGGTCTCTGGCGGAGGGCTGTAGGGGGAGTGCAATTGCACATATTAAATTGAGGAGTTGTAGGAGGGGTGTAAGAAACGGTGTTTCCAAAACTCGTTCGGTGACACCCGTCACACGCACCGGAGCTTGTTGCAGGTGACGCCCGTGCGCTAGAGGGGGCCGGCGCGGTCGGGCGTCGTGCGAGAGAGCTCCGACTCTCCCCAGGCTGCCATCAGTTGGGGGCCGCGTGGGTCGGCTTTGGTCATGCCTGTGGGGGACTTTCGTCCCCGTCGCACCCCCAGGCGCCCTCAGGGCCCTCCAGGGGCTCCGTGGCGGGCTCGGAGGCCGGATCCATGGCGAGCCGCAGCAGGCGGTGGCAGATCGGGCAGTGCCGGGTGAGATGGCGGTAGCCGGAGGCGGCGGCGAGGTGGGCGCGCAGCAGGGCCCGCGTCTCATGTCGTGCCGTTGCCGCCATGGGCTCCGCCTCTCGGCCGGGGTCGTGGTTCAGGCGTACCGAGAGGGTGGGGTGGAGTCAAGGGCGGCCGCCCGGGTGCCGCTCGGGGCCCTTGCCGACCGCGGCTTCGGTGGGGGCTGGTCGCGCCCCGCGGCGGAGCCGCTGATCGACCCGGCCCCGCGCCCCTGGGGCATGACAAAGAGGGCCCGCACCGAATGGTGCGGGCCCTCTTCAACTGCGGTCCTGACGGGATGTGCTGTGCCGATGGCGGCTCCGCCGCGGGCGCGGCCTCCGGGCAACGCGAGAGGCCCGCACCATTCGGTGCGGGCCTCTCGTTCACTGCGGTCCTGACGGGATTTGAACCCGCGGCCTCCACCTTGACAGGGTGGCGAGCACTCCAAACTGCTCCACAGGACCTTGTTCTCGCTGCGCTGTTACCGCGTTGCGCTGCGAGCAGGACTCTACAGCAGTGCAGGCCCGACGGTCGAACTCACCCTGGGTGGCCGGACGATCACGGCGCGGCCGCGTCGATCGCCTTCACGATCCGCTTGTCCGAGACGGGGTACGCCGTGCCCAACGCGTGCGCGAAATAGCTGACGCGCAGCTCCTCGATCATCCAGCGGATGTCCAGGACCTCCTGCGGCACGGGACGCCCCTGCGGCAGCTGTTCGAGCAGCCACGCGTACTCGTCCTGCATCTCGTGGACCTTCTCCATGCGGCTGACGTCGCGCTGGACGCTCGTCGGCATCTGCTGGAGGCGCCGGTCCGCGGCGACCAGGTAGCGCATGAGGTCGCCGAGCCGGCGCAGGCCCGTGTCCGTGACGAAGCCCGGGTGCACCAGGGCGTTCAACTGGGCGCGGACGTCCTGGAGGTTGGGCAGCAGCGTCGGGCTCTTCGTGGACTTCAGGCGGCGTTCACAGGCCTGCCACGCCGCGAGCACCTGCTGCACCTGGCCGACCGTGCGCACCGTCGTGTCGACGATCTCGGCGCGCACCTTGTCGTAGAGCTTCCGGTACGACTCCTCGTCCCACGCCGGGCCGCCGAAGTCCGCGATGAGCTTGTCCGCGGCGGCCATCGCACAGTCGTCGAAGAGCGCCTGGACGGAGCCGTGCGGGTTGGCGGACAGGGCCAGCTTCTGGGCGTTGGTGAGCTTGTCGGAGGCGAACTTGCCCGGGTTGACCGGGATGTTGCGCAGGATCAGCCGACGCGTGCCCTTCCACATGGCCTGGGCCTGCTCGGCCTCGGTGTCGAAGAGGCGTACGGAGACGGTGCCTGCCGTCGGTCCGTCGTCGACGAGCGCCGGGTACGCCTTCACCGGCTGGCCCGCGCGCCGCGTCTCGAAGACCCGGGAGAGCGTGCCGATCGTCCAGTCCGTGAGGCCCGAGCGCTCGACCGAGGGGCCGCCCGCGCGCTCGGCGGTCGCCGCGGCCGCCTTGGAGATGGCCTGGCGGGCCTTCGGCTTCAGCCGGAGCTTCAGCGCCTCCAGGTCCTTGTCCTCGGCGATCTTGCGCCGCCGCTCGTCGACGATCCGGAACGTGATCTTCAGGTGTTCCGGTACGCGGCTCAGGTCGAAGTCGTCGGGCGTGACGGGCACGCCGACCATCCGCTGGAGCTCCCGCGCGAGCGTCGTCGGCAGCGGCTCCTGGAGGGGCACGGCCCGGTCCAGGAACGCCTTCGCGAAGTTCGGCGCCGGCACGTAGTTGCGGCGGATGGGCTTGGGCAGCGAGCGGATCAGCTCGACGACCACGTCCTCGCGCAGGCCCGGGATCTGCCAGTCGAAGCCCTCGTCGGTGACCTGGTTGAGCACCTGGAGCGGGATGTGGACGGTCACGCCGTCCGCGTCCGCGCCGGGCTCGAACTGGTACGTCACCCGGAACTTCAGGTTCCGCTGGTGCCAGGCGTCCGGGTAGTCGTCCTTGGTGACGGCCTCCGCGGACTCCCGGATGAGCATGGAGCGCTCGAAGTCGAGCAGCTCCGGCTCCTCCTTCTGCCTGCGCTTCCACCAGGAGTCGAAGTGCGCGCCCGAGACGACGTGCTCCGGCACCCGCTGGTCGTAGAAGTCGAAGAGGGTGTCGTCGTCCACCACGATGTCGCGCCGGCGCGCCCGGTGCTCCAACTCCTCGACCTCGGTGAGGAGTTTGCGGTTGTCGGCGAAGAACTTGTGGTGCGTACGCCAGTCGCCCTCGACCAGCGCGTTGCGGATGAACAGCTCGCGCGAGACCTCGGGGTCGATCCGGCCGTAGTTGATCTTCCGCTGGGCGACGAGCGGAACGCCGTACAGCGTCACCTTCTCGTACGCCATCACGGCCGCCTGGTCCTTCTCCCAGTGCGGCTCGCTGTACGTGCGCTTGAGCAGGTGCTCGGCGAGCGGCTCGACCCACTCGGGCTCGATCTTCGCGTTGACCCGCGCCCACAGGCGGCTGGTCTCCACGAGCTCGGCCGACATCACGAAGCGCGGGGGCTTCTTGAAGAGGGCAGAGCCGGGGAAGATCGCGAACTTGGCGTTGCGGGCGCCGATGTACTCGTTGCGACCGCGATCACGACCGGCCTGCTTCGGGTCCTTCTGCGCCGACTCCTTGGACTCCTTCACGTCCTTCATCCCGATGTGGGAGAGGAGGCCTGACAGGAGCGAGACGTGGATGGAGTCGCCGGGGGCGTCCTCGTCGTTGAGGTGGATGCCCATCTGCTTCGCGACCGTGCGCAGCTGCGTGTAGATGTCCTGCCATTCGCGAATGCGCAGGAAGTTCAGGAACTCGCGCTTGCACATCCGGCGGAAGGCGGAGGAGCCCAGCTCCTTCTGCTGCTCGCGGACGTACCGCCACAGGTTCAGGAACGCCAGGAAGTCGCTGGTCTCGTCCTTGAAGCGGGCGTGCTGCTGATCGGCCTGCTGCTGCTTGTCGGACGGGCGCTCGCGCGGGTCCTGGATGGAGAGCGCGGCCGCGATGACCATGACCTCGCGCACGCAGCCGTTCTTGTCGGCCTCCAGGACCATGCGGGCCAGACGCGGGTCGACCGGCAGCTGGGCGAGCTTGCGGCCCTGCTGCGTGAGCCGCTTGCGTACGTCCTTCTCGCTCGGGTCCAACGCGCCCAGTTCCTGGAGGAGTTGGACGCCGTCGCGGATGTTGCGGTGGTCCGGCGGGTCGATGAACGGGAACTTCTCGATGTCACCGAGGCCTGCCGCGGTCATCTGGAGGATGACACTCGCCAGGTTGGTACGGAGGATCTCCGCGTCCGTGAACTCGGGGCGGGCGAGGAAGTCGTCCTCCGAGTACAGGCGGATGCAGATGCCGTCGGACGTACGGCCGCAGCGGCCCTTGCGCTGGTTGGCGCTGGCCTGGCTGATCGCCTCGATGGGCAGCCGCTGCACCTTCGTACGGTGGCTGTAGCGGGAGATACGGGCGGTGCCCGGGTCGATCACGTACTTGATGCCCGGGACGGTCAGCGACGTCTCGGCGACGTTCGTCGCGAGAACGATCCTGCGCCCGGTGTGCTGCTGGAAGACGCGGTGCTGCTCGGCGTGCGAGAGCCGCGCGTACAGCGGCAGCACCTCGGTGAATCTGTACTTCTTCTTCTCCAGCGCGTCCGCCGTGTCACGGATCTCGCGCTCACCCGAGAGGAAGACGAGGATGTCGCCGTCGCCCTCGCGCATCAGCTCCTCGCACGCGTCCGTGATCGCGGTGATCTGGTCGCGGTCGGAGTCGTCGCTCTCCTCTTCGAGGAGCGGCCGGTAGCGCACCTCCACGGGGTACGTACGGCCGCTGACCTCGACGATCGGGGCGTCGCCGAAGTGCCGCGAGAAGCGCTCGGGGTCGATGGTCGCCGAGGTGATGACGACCTTCAGGTCGGGGCGCTTCGGCAGCAGCTGGGCCAGGTAGCCCAGCAGGAAGTCGATGTTGAGGGACCGCTCGTGGGCCTCGTCGATGATGATCGTGTCGTACGCGCGCAGCTCGCGGTCCGTCTGGATCTCGGCCAGCAGGATGCCGTCCGTCATCAGCTTGACGAAGGTGCCGTCCTGGTCGACCTGGTCGGTGAACCGGACCTTCCAGCCGACCGCCTCGCCCAGCGGCGTGTGCAGCTCGTCGGCGACGCGCTCGGCGACCGTGCGGGCCGCGATCCGGCGGGGCTGCGTGTGCCCGATCATGCCGCGCACGCCGCGGCCGAGGTCGAGACAGATCTTGGGGATCTGGGTGGTCTTTCCCGATCCGGTCTCACCGGCCACGATCACGACCTGGTGGTCGCGGATCGCGTCGGCGATCTCGTCCTTCTTCTGGCTGACCGGGAGCTGCTCGGGATACGTGACGTCGAGCGCCTCGCGGCGGGAGCGGCGGGTGTCCGTGCGCACGGCGGCCTTCTCGGCCTCCGCGTCGATCTCGGCGAGCACGGCGGCGCGGGCCTCCGGCTTGCGGATCTTGCGGGCACCTTCGAGCCTGCGACCAAGGCGGTGCTCGTCGCGCAGGGACAGTTCGGCCAGGCGCCGCGCTACGGCGGCGAACTGATCGGCGGCGGGGGCAGGCTGCGTAGACATACGTCCTCCAGGATCTCACCTCGGGGAAATGCGTGGCGAACGGTTTTGCCCCGGCGCCCCCGGTACCCCGGCCGCGACGGCTCACCCGGGCCGCCCGCCGGGGTGTATGTGGCTTATGCGTGATTTAACGTGCAGGTATGTCGCCTTTGCCCGACGAGGAAGAGCCGCGTCCGCACCCGCCGCACGGAGACCACGGGCGGCCACCGACCCGGGCCGACCACTGGTCGAACTTCAAGAAGTCGCCGTTTCTTCCGGCATCCGTGCTCGTCCTCATCCTGGCCGCGGCGGCCGCGCTGTTCGCGGCCTCGTACACGTACTCCATGGCGAACCCGACCCCGCACCACATCCCGACCGGCGTCACCGGCCAGTACGAGCAGGCGCGCGGCAAGCAGTTCCTCGGCGCCATGGAGAAGGCGCTCGACGCGCAGCTCGACCTGAAGCCGTACGACTCGCGGGAGGCGGCCCGCACCGCCATCGACGAGCAGCGGATCTACGCGGTCCTCGACGTGCGCGACGGCGGGGCCCGGGTCGACCTGGACGTCTCCGGGGCGTCCGGCTACTCCGTGGCGCAGGTGTTCACGGAGGCCGGCCCCGCGGTGAGCGAGGCGACCGGGATCCCGGTGAAGGTCAAGGACGTACGGCCGCTCCAGAGCGGGGACCCGCGCGGCCTGACGATCTTCTACATCTCGCTCGCGGCCGTGATCATCGGCTTCGTCGGCGCGATCCAGCTCAGCGTGCACGCGCGCGGTCTGAACCCGGCCGAGCGGATCGCCTTCACCGTCGCGTACGCGCTGCTCGGCGGGTTCGCGGTGGCGGCGGTCGCGGACTGGCTGCTCGGCGCGGTCGACCTGCCGTTCGTGGAGTCGTGGCTGATCCTCGCGCTGACGATGTTCACGTGCGGGATGGTCTTCACGATGTTCAACACGTTCTTCCACCGCTGGGCGATGATCCCGACGTGGGGCCTGCTCGTACTGCTCGGCAACCCGGCCTCCGGCGGCGCGGTGGCGCCCCCGCTCCTCCCGACCGTCATCGGCCGCGTCGGCCAGTGGCTCCCGCCGGGCGCCTCGGTCAACGCGCAGCACACGGCGGTGTACTTCCAGGGCGACCAGCACGCGTTCCCGTTCCTGGTCCTCGCCGGCTGGTCCCTCGTCTCGTGCGGTCTGTTCTGGTTCTGGCGGCACAGGCACCCGGGCGGCCGGGGGACGCGACCGCTGCACGCGGCCGTATAACGCCGAAGGCCCCGTCCGGAGACGGGGCCTTCGATCTGGTGGCTGGGGCCGGGGTCGAACCGGCGACCTATCGCTTTTCAGGCGATCGCTCGTACCAACTGAGCTACCCAGCCACGAAGTTCCGAAGAACTTCAGCGGTCCTGACGGGATTTGAACCCGCGGCCTCCACCTTGACAGGGTGGCGAGCACTCCAAACTGCTCCACAGGACCAAGCTGTTGCGTGCAACAGTGTCGCACACGGACTTGCGTGCCCCCAACGGGATTCGAACCCGTGCTACCGCCTTGAAAGGGCGGCGTCCTAGGCCGCTAGACGATGAGGGCTATCGGCCCGCCTGCGCGCTTTGCAGCGCGTCGGGGACGTGAGAAGCATATGGGATGCGGGGAGCTATCGCCAAAACGGTTTACGGGGACCCCTGCGGAGCGCTCGGGGACGGGGTCGCTCCGGGCTGGTTCTCCTTCGGGAGATGGCGGCTGACCTCGGCCTTCGTCAGGCCCAGGCCGCCGAGGCGGATCTCGTCCCAGGCCTGGAGGCGCTTGGTGGTGCGGTCCACGTAGAGGACGGACGCCTCGACCGGGTCGGGGTGGCTGTCGGTGTTGTCGACCGCGCGCAGCCCGCTCCCGCCCGTGGAGCCCTCGATACGGAGCCGGGTGCCGAGGGGGAGGACCTGCATCTCCTGGTGGTGGACGTGCCCGGCCAGGACGAGCGGGACCGTGCCGTCCACCTCCTTGGCCGCGACCGGCTCGTGCGCGAGGGCGATGTCGACGGGGGTGCCCGCCACCCGCTGGTCGCGGATGGCGGAGGCGAGGCGCAGGCCCGCCATGCGTTCGGCCGGGTCGCCCTGGGCCCTGGTCGAGCGGTCCGGGGTGTACTGCGGGTCGCCGGTGCCGGCGAAGCGCAGGCCCGCGACCGTGACGGCCCTGCCGTCGTCGAGGACGCGCACGTTCTTGAAGCGCTTGCGGTCGGCGAGGTACTTCTGCGTCTCGGTCTTCGAGTCGTGGTTGCCGCGGATCCACACGTAGGGCGCGCCCAGGTCCTTGATCGGGTCGAGGAAGCCGTTCTCGGCGGCCGAGCCGTGATCCATCGTGTCGCCGGTGTCGACGATCACGGAGATCTTGTACTGGTCCACGAGCGACGCGATGATCTTCCAGGACGCCGGGTTGAGGTGGATGTCCGAGACGTGCAGGACGCGGATCGTGGACGGGTCCGGCTGGTACGTGGGCAGCGTCGACGTCACGTCGTAGAGCTTCGTGACGTTCGTGACCAGGCGGGCCAACTCCTTTTGGTAGACGTCGAATTCGGTGACGATCGAGCGCGCGTTGCCGACCACCGACGGGGCGGAGGACAGGAGCCCGGAGAACTTCGGCTCCAGGACCGAGTTGGGGTTCCAGGTCGCGTACGCCGTCCCTCCGGACGCCGCGAGGAGCGCGAGCGCGAGGCCGCCGGCGGCGAGGGCGCGGCGCGGGCGGCGGTAGACGACGAGGCCCAGCGTCGTCGCGCCCGCCACCACCGCCACGCACGAGCGCACCGCCAGGTCGAGGGTGCCGTGCTCCACGTCGCGGGCGACCTCGTCCTGGAGTCCGGACAGCCGCTCGGGGTGGTCGACGAGGGCCTGGGCGCGGACCGGGTCGAGCTGGTCGACGTCGACGTCGAGGCGGATGGGGGCGGTGTGGGAGTGCAGTTCCAGGGCGCCCAGCGGGGACACGTTGATCTTCGTGCCGCCGGAGAGCGAGGGGCGCAGCGTCATCCGGGTGTCCATCGGGCCCACCGGGGCGCGGACGCTGCCGACGATCAGCAGGCCCAGCCAGGCGCCGAGCAGCACGACGGCGACGAGGCCGAGGGCGCGTACGTACGGATGGGGCGGGTGGACGAGCTCCACGACGGGGTGCGAGCGTCGGGCGCGGTAGTGCCGCGCGAGGGCCGACGGGGCGGTGCGTACGCCCCGTATGCGGTGGAGGGCTCGGCGTATGGCGACAGCGGGTGGGCGGGCCATTGCTCCCGTATGCCCAAGTGGGCGGGTGGATATGCGGGTTGTGCCGGACAATGGCCGTGTGCTGGAGATGACGCGTGAGGAGTTCGAGGAACTGGTCGCCGAGGCGCTCGACCGGATTCCGCCCGAGTTGACGCGACTGATGGACAACGTCGCGGTGTTCGTGGAGGACGAGCCGCCTGCCGAGGACCCCGAGCTGCTCGGGCTCTACGAGGGGACGCCCCTTACCGATCGCGGCGAGTGGTACGCCGGGGTGCTGCCGGACCGGATCACCATCTACCGGGGGCCGACGCTGCGGATGTGCGCGACGCGCGAGGACGTGGTGGCCGAGACCGAGATCACCGTGGTGCACGAGATCGCGCATCACTTCGGGATCGACGACGCGCGGCTGCACGCGCTCGGCTACGGGTGACCGATACGCGCGGCTGCACGCGCTCGGCTACGGGTGACCGATACGCGCGGCCGGCGAGGTTTGTGCGGTCTTTGGTTGGCGCGTGTCCTCTTGTGGCGCACGGGAGTTGGGAACGATGACCCTGTCACGTGCCCGGAGGTGCTCGCCCGTGCGCCAGCTGTCCGTTTCACCCCCGTCGTCGCCCCCCTCGCCACCCCGGTCCCGCGTGCTGCGGCTCGGCCGCATCGCGGTGACCACCGTGGCGGTCGCCGCGGCCGCCGGGTGCATGAGCGTGGCCGACGACGGGCACTCCGCCGCGCCGTCGCACTCCGCGTCGGAGCGGGGCGGGGGCGCCGCGCCCGACGGCGGTGCGGTGGTGCGCGGCGGTGCGGGCGGGTCAGGGGCGCGGGCCGCGGACGCGTCGGCCGGTCCGGGCGGGTCCGCGGCCGCCTCGGCCCCGTCGTCCGCGTCGGCGTCCGCCTCGCGCAGCGCCGCCCCCTCGAAGCCGGTGTCGGCCGCGCCGGGCACCCCGTCGGCGCGGCCGAGCACGCCGCGCGGCACGCCCTCGTCGCCGCCGCCTCCGAAGGAGACCCCGACGCCGACGCCGCCCCCGCCGTCGCCGACCACGGCCGAGCCCTCGTCCTCCGCGCACGAGCAGCAGACGGCTCCGCAGCTGGCCTCCGAGCCGGAGCCGCGGGCCGGGCAGCCGGCCTGAAGCACCCCCTTCGTGGGGCCGATGCGGGGCCGTGTGAGGCGGGTCTCAGGGGAACGGTTTGCCACGGGGGGTATCGGGTGCGTATGGTGGTAGATCGTTTGATCCCATTTGCCCGGCGCCGTTAAGAGAGCGCCGTGTGGCGCGTACTCTCCCTTGCCGTGGCTGGACCGCATTGAGGCGGTCGATTTGCTGAATTGCGAATACACGGAGTTGCGGGCGCGTGCCGAAACTCCGGAAGGTTTCGCATTTCGCATGTCTGTTTCCAGCTCTGACCAGGCCGTCATGTCCGAGAACGACCAGAACGCTCAGGACGCCGTCGACGCCGTACAGGCCGTCGCCGTGGACGAGACGACCGACACCGTGGCCGTCGGCGAGGCCGCCGAGCCCGCCGAGCCCACCCTCACCTTCGAGGACCTCGGCCTGCCCGAGGCCGTCGTCCGCAAGCTCGCGCAGAACGGCGTGACGACCCCCTTCCCGATCCAGGCCGCGACCATCCCGGACGCCCTGGCCGGCAAGGACATCCTCGGCCGTGGCCGCACCGGCTCCGGCAAGACCCTCTCCTTCGGCCTGCCGACGCTCGCGCGTCTGGCCGGTGGACGCAGCGAGAAGCACAAGCCGCGCGCCGTCATCCTCACCCCGACCCGTGAGCTCGCGATGCAGGTCGCGGACGCGCTCCAGCCGTACGGCGACCAGGTCGGCCTGAAGATGAAGGTCGTCTGCGGCGGTACGTCGATGGGCAACCAGATCTACGCGCTCGAGCGCGGCGTCGACATCCTCGTCGCCACCCCGGGCCGCCTGCGCGACCTCATCAACCGCGGCGCCTGCGACCTGAGCAACATCGAGGTCGCCGTCCTCGACGAGGCCGACCAGATGTCCGACCTGGGCTTCCTGCCCGAGGTCACCGAGCTGCTCGACCAGGTGCCGGCCGGCGGCCAGCGCATGCTCTTCTCCGCCACCATGGAGAACGAGATCAAGACCCTGGTCACGCGCTACCTGAACAACCCGGTCAGCCACGAGGTCGACAGCGCCCAGGGCAACGTCACGACGATGTCGCACCACATCCTCATCGTGAAGCCCAAGGACAAGGCGCCGGTCACGGCCGCCATCGCCTCCCGCAAGGGCCGCACGATCATCTTCGTCCGCACCCAGCTGGGCGCCGACCGCATCGCCGAGCAGCTCTGCGACGCCGGTGTGAAGGCCGACGCGCTGCACGGCGGCATGACGCAGGGCGCCCGTACCCGCGTCCTCGAGGACTTCAAGAAGGGCTACGTCAACGCCCTGGTCGCCACCGACGTCGCCGCCCGCGGCATCCACGTCGACGGCATCGACCTGGTCCTGAACGTGGACCCGGCCGGCGACCACAAGGACTACCTGCACCGCGCGGGCCGCACGGCGCGTGCCGGCCGCACCGGTACGGTCGTCTCGCTCTCGCTGCCGCACCAGCGCCGCCAGATCTTCCGCCTCATGGAGGACGCGGGCGTCGACGCCGGGCGTCACATCATCCAGGGCGGCGCCGCGTTCGACCCCGAGGTCGCGGAGATCACCGGTGCCCGGTCGATGACCGAGGTCGAGGCCGAGTCCGCGGGCAACGCCGCGCAGCAGGCCGAGCGCGAAGTCTCCAGCCTGACCAAGCAGTTGGAGCGCGCGACCCGTCGCGCCGCCGAGCTGCGCGAGCAGGCCGACCGCCTGACCGCCCGCGCCGCCCGTGACCGCGGCGAGGACGAGGAGGGCGTGGCCGCGGCCGTCGCCGCCGCGCAGGAGGCCGCCGCCGAGCAGGTCGCCGAGGCCGTCGCGGCGCAGGAGCCGCAGCGTTCCGAGCAGACCGAGCGTTCGTCCTCGTACGAGCAGCCGCGTCAGCGTCGTGACGACCGGGGCAACTACGAGCGTCGTGACAACCGCGGTGACCGCGGTGACCGTGGTGGCTTCCGTCGTGACGACCGTCCGTCCGGTGACCGTGGTGGCTTCCGTCGCGACGACCGTCGTGACAACGACCGTGGCGGTTTCCGTCGCGACGACCGTCCCTCGGGTGACCGCGGTGGCTTCCGCCGGGACAACGACCGCGGTGGCCGTTCTTTCGAGCGTCGTGACAACGACCGTGGCGGTTTCCGTCGTGACGACCGTCCGTCGGGTGACCGTGGCGGTTTCCGCCGTGACGACCGCCCGTCGGGTGACCGTGGTGGCTTCCGTCGTGACGACCGTCCCTCGGGTGACCGTGGCGGTTTCCGTCGCGACGACCGCCCGTCCGGTGACCGTGGTGGCTTCCGTCGTGACGACCGTCCCTCGGGTGACCGTGGTGGCTTCCGCCGCGACGACCGCCCCTCCGGCGGTCACCGGGGCAGCGACCGTCCGTTCAACCGCGACCGTCGTGACGACCGTCCGGCCACCGGCGGCCACCGTCCCTACGGCCGCCGTGACGACCACCGTGGCGCCGGTTCGGGCTCCGGCTCGTCCTTCGGCCGCCGTGACGACAAGCCGCGCTGGAAGCGCAACGGCTGACATCGATCGCTGACCGGCCGGTCAGCTGATCACTGAAGCGGGTCCGTCCCTTCCGGGGACGGGCCCGCTTTCTGCTTGATCAGGAGCTTGCCGCGCTCCCGGCGCGGGAATCGCTGGGGGCATGACAAGTGATGCCAGTAAGGCCACTGACCGGAATCCGCCCCCCGCGCCCGCCGCGGCCGGATCCGACGAGGAGCGGCTCGCGCAGCTCGGCTACACGCAGGTGCTGGCGCGCCGGATGTCGGCGTTCTCCAACTACGCCGTCTCGTTCACGATCATCTCGGTCCTCTCCGGATGTCTGACGCTGTACTTGTTCGGCATGAACACCGGCGGGCCCGCCGTCATCACCTGGGGCTGGGTGGCGGTCGGCCTGATGACGCTGTTCGTCGGTCTGTCGATGGCCGAGATCTGCTCGGCGTACCCGACGTCCGCGGGCCTCTACTTCTGGGCCCACCGGCTCGCCCCGCCGCGCTCGGCGGCCGCGTGGGCGTGGTTCACCGGCTGGTTCAACGTCCTCGGGCAGGTCGCGGTGACCGCCGGCATCGACTTCGGCGCGGCGTCCTTCCTCGGCGCGTACCTGAACCTCCAGTTCGACTTCGAGGTGACGCCCGGCCGCACGATCCTGCTCTTCGCCGGGATCCTCGTCCTGCACGGCCTGCTCAACACCTTCGGCGTCCGCATCGTCGCCTTCCTCAACTCCGTCAGCGTGTGGTGGCACGTGCTCGGCGTCGCCGTGATCGTCGGCGCGCTCGCCTTCGTCCCCGACCACCACCAGTCGGCGTCGTTCGTCTTCGGTGAGTTCGTGAACAACACGGGCTGGGGCAGCGGCCCGTACGTCGTCCTCATCGGCCTGCTCATGGCCCAGTACACCTTCACCGGCTACGACGCCTCCGCCCACATGACGGAAGAGACGCACGACGCGTCGACGGCCGGGCCCAAGGGCATCGTCCGCTCCATCTGGACGTCGTGGATCGCGGGCTTCGTCCTGCTCCTCGGCTTCACGTTCGCGATCCAGTCGTACGACGGTGCGCTCGGCTCGGCGACGGGGGCGCCGCCGGCGCAGATCCTCCTCGACGCGCTCGGCGCGACGGCCGGCAAGCTGCTGCTCCTCGTCGTCATCGGCGCCCAGCTCTTCTGCGGCATGGCCTCCGTGACCGCCAACTCCCGCATGATCTACGCCTTCTCGCGCGACGGGGCGCTCCCCCTCTCCGGCGTCTGGCGCTCGGTCAGCCCGCGCACCCGCACCCCCGTCGCGGCGGTCTGGCTCGCGGCGGCGGGCGCGCTGGTCCTCGGCCTGCCGTACCTCATCAACGTCACGGCGTACGCGGCCGTCACCTCGATCGCGGTCATCGGCCTCTACATCGCGTACGTCATCCCGACCCTGCTGCGGCTGCGCAAGGGGGACTCCTTCGAGCGCGGGCCGTGGCACCTGGGCCGCTGGTCGACGGTGATCGGCGTGGTGTCGGTGACCTGGGTGGCCGTCATCACCGTCCTCTTCATGCTGCCGCAGGTCTCCCCGGTCACCTGGGAGACCTTCAACTACGCCCCGGTCGCGGTCCTCGTCGTCCTGGGCTTCGCGGGAGCCTGGTGGGGCATCTCGGCCCGCCACTGGTTCCTGCGCTGATGCTCCGCACCCCCGGGATCCCGATACCCGATCGGAGTCCCGGGCCCGGCGGGCTATGCTCGGGGGTGCGTCGGCTCCGGCCGGCGTGTGGACCCTTAGCTCAATTGGCAGAGCAGTGGACTTTTAATCCATTGGTTGTGGGTTCGAGTCCCACAGGGTCTACCGACTCGGAAGCGCTCTCACCTGCGGCGAAAGCTGTGGGGCGGGGGCGCTTTCGTGTGTGCGGGGCGTGGGTGACCGGTTGCCCGCCCGCTGCTCGCCCGAGGGGCGGACGATCAGGCTCGGCTGGGTCTGGTGGCGGGGCGGCGCGTGTCTGCCGTCGGTGCGCGGGGTTCTGCGTGGGCATGCGTCGAAGGCGGCGGCGCTTTCCGGCCGACTACATGGCCTTCACGGAGACCTATGACGCAGGTGACATCAACCTACGGACAGCGATCCGGACCGCTGGCCGGAGTTCGTCTGCGGGCGCCATACGAACCCCGCCTTCCAGGTGCTGGGCGCGCATTCCGCATCCTCGAACGCGCGTACCGGGATCGAGTGCGCTCCGGCCGCACCATCGGGTGAACATCCCTTATCTGCAAGCGAGTTGAATATCCCGCGGTCATAGGTTCCGGCTCGGAGGTGATGCTCGATGGACGAGCACGAGAACCAGCAGGGACAGAGCACGCGGCGGGACGCGATCGAGATCGGGGACTTCGTCTACGCGGCCACGGGCGCGCGGGTGAGGCGGCTGACGATGCCGGACGGGACGCACTGGTTTCCGGCGGTCGACGTGTGCAAGCACCTGGGGTACGCCCACGTGGGATCCGCTCTGCGCCGCATTGCGGACGCGCAGAATTTCGGAAGCGTCGAGAGTGTGCTTCTGAGGCACAGTCTCAGCGTTCCCGCAGGTCGGGACTGGCGACGAGACATGAACCTCGTCAATCTCAGTGGCCTGATCCGTTTGATCAACGGCTGTACGAAGCCAGAGTGTGCGCCCTTCAAACTCTGGGTCGCCGAGGTCATCGAGACGATCCAGCGCACCGGTTCCTACGAGCTCGAACCGGCTCCGGCGCCCGTCGCGGCGACAGGGACGGCGACCGCCTACGTCATGCCGCAACAAGTCATCGACGCGATCGTGCGGCTGGAGGAGAGGAACATCCGCCTGGACGAGGAGGCGGCGGTACGGGAGGCGGAGCGGAATCGGCTGCTGGCCGAGCATGCCGGGCTGCTGCACCGGATCGCGGACACCGTGGACCATCTCGCCGAACGGCTGGCCGGCCCCGGGGAGGAGAGGGGCGCGCCGCGTATGTCGGCGCGGGAACTTCTTGCCCGCTGGCAGGCGAAGAATCTCGTCGTCACCGCCGACGTGCACGCCGTGGCGGCCTACCTCGCCCCGGCTCTCCTGCGGGGCGGCGCCGCGTACCGGTTCGAGGAGATCGCGGAACGGACCGGGCTGACTGTCTCCCGGGTCCACGACAGCGTGCGCATGCTGTTGAAGCGGGGCTGTATGCGCCAGGTCGAGTGCGGTACGGGTGAGGTGCCGAGGTACGAGTTGTCGTAGCGCCGTCCGTACGACGCAAAGGGCCCGAAGTCGCAAGCAGAAGTTGCGGCTTCGGGCCCGTCGTACGTTAGCGGGTCAGGCGCCCTGGATGCGGCCCAATCCCCGGATGAAGGACCCGAACGTGTCCGGGGTGACGGTGAAGGCGCCGCCGGCGGGGTTCTTCGAGTCGCGGACGGCCACGCGGGCGGTGAGGGCGGCCACCTCTACGCACTGGCCGCCGGTGTCGCCGCTGTAGCTCGACTTACGCCACGTCACGCTCGTCAGGCTCTGGTCGGTCTCCATACTGCTCCTCCATCACGCGCGTGATCAGTGCGGCCGAATCCTCCAGGGAGTGGGCGGCTGCCTGCAAGTGAGCGTAACGAAGCAGGCTCTCCTTGACCTTCTCGGGGTGCGCGGTCATGTGTCCCTGGACGAAGTCCTCGGTGTAGATGAGGTCGGGGTCGGCGTCGAAGCGCAGGCTGGTGAACGAGCCCATGAGGCCCGGGTGTTGGCCCGCCGTGTACGGCAGGATCTGGAGGTTCACCCACCGGCTCTCCCGGAAGCTCAGCAGGTGCGCGAGCTGGTCCCGCATCACCTTTCGGCCGCCGATCTCCTGGTGCAGCACCGCCTCGCTGAGCACGATCCACATCAGCGGCGGGTCCTCGCGCAGCAGGATGCGCTGGCGTTCCATGCGGGCCTCCACCCGCGCGTCGAGGTTCTCCTCGGTGAGCACTCCGAGCACCGCCCGCGCATACGCGTCGGTCTGGAGCAGCCCGTCCACCAACTGCGCCTGGAACGTGGAGATGTACGCGGCCTTCGCCTCCATCTCCGCGTACTGCTGGAACCAGGAGGGGAGTTGGGAGCGCAGGACGAGTCCCATGAGCCGGGACAGCTGGCCGTCCGAGCCCAGCGCCGCGTCGGCCCGCTCAGCGAACTCCCGCGTCGGGACCTTTCGGGCCGTCTCGATCTGGCCCACCAGGGAGCCGGTGCAGAAGATGCAGGAGCCGAGCTGCCCCTGGTTCATGCCCGCGGCCTCGCGCAGTCGGCGCAGTTCGGCGCCGAAGTAGTCGAGAGGGGAAGCGGTCGGGTCGAGGTCACGGATGTTCGGCATGGCGTTGGTGCCTCCAACTCCCCGCAGAGTCAGTCTCGTTCAGTAACTGAGAGTAGAGGGCGCGTTGCGCTCCGGTGAGGTCAATTGCGGAAAGTCCGCTGCGCCCTTGCGGGTGCGCGCTAGCTTGGAAGTGCGGACGCCCCAGCCCCGGCCCTCTCCGTGGAGACCCGTTTCGCGCAACAGAGGCCCTGCGCACGTCGAGTACGACCGATGCCGGAGGAGATGGGGCCCGTGCGCCCGCATCCCGAGTTCCCGGGGCGCCCCGCACTGTTCAGGATCATCGACATGAGCGGCGTCACGTTCATGGACTGCCGCGGCCGGCACGGACGGGTGCGGCTCGTGCGCGGGCCGGTCAGCACGGACCTGGTGCTGCGGGCGAGCGGGCTCGCGCCCCGTTTCCCCTGGTACGCCTCCGCGCAGGACGCCTGGCGGAACATCCCGTCGTGCGCAAGCCGCCCGGAGCGCGCCGGACCGTACGGTTCGGCATAGCCTTCGTCCTGTGTGCCCTGGGCACCACGCCCCTGACGGAACGAGGACAGGTGATCAGCGACGGCATGGCGGAGGTCCTGCGTTCGCTGCGTCATCCGCAGGACGGCAACGTGCTGGCACGGGCGTGCGTACGGGCTCTCGACGTCACCGGGGTCTCGATGTCCCTGCTGGTCGGTGAGACCCCGCAGCTGGAGCTGCTGTGGTTCCACCCCGTGCTGAGCCGGCGCTTCGAGGACCTTCAGCTCACGCTCGGCGAAGGGCCGGGGCCGGACGCCGTGCGCACGGGTCTGGCCGTGCACGCGCCGGATCTGCGCCGCGTGCGGCCGGACCGGTGGCCGCTGCTCGTGCCCTCCGCCGAGGAGCTGGGGGTCGGCGGGGTGAGCTGTTTCCCGCTGGGCGTCGGTGCCGTACGCCTCGGGGTGCTGACCGTGCTGTGCGACGGGCGCGGTCTGTCGGAGCAGCAGCAGGTCGACGCCACCGTCCTGGCCGCGGCTCTGACCAGCGGGGCGCTCAACAGCGCCGACGGCAGCGGCGCCGTCGACGGCTACGGGGTGCACGAGGAGCGGGGCGGTCTGCACCGGGCCGCCGTGCACCAGGCGACGGGAATGATCAGCGTGCAACTGAACGTGCCGATGGCGCAGGCGATGCTGCGGCTGCGCGCCCATTCCTACGCAAGCGGCCGCCCGCTGGGCGAGGTGGCAGCCGATGTGGTCGCCCGCAGGCTGCGTTTCAGCAACGATGGAGACGACATGACCGGGCCGTACTCGCCCGACGGTGGAAAGGGATGATCGGCATGGCCCGCGAACGACGTCTCGCTGAAGTGTTCGTCGAGGTGGCTGACTCCCTCATCGACGACTTCGACGTCATCGACCTGTTGCAGCGCCTGACGACCCGCTGCGTGGAACTGCTCGACGTCTCGGCCGCGGGCATCATGCTCGCCGACGTGCGCGGCGAGCTCCAGATCGTGGCCGCCTCCGACGAGGAGTCCCGGCTCCTCGAACTCTTCGCGCTCCAGCACCATCAGGGGCCGTGCGTGGAGTGCTACCGCTCGGCACGCGCCCGTACGAACATCGACCTCACAGGCCCGGAGGCGACAGCGGCCTGGCCCCACTTCGCACCGCGGGCCCGTGCCGCCGGCTATGTCGTCTCCCACGCCCTGCCGCTGCGGCTGCGGCAGCGGGTCATCGGGGCGCTGAACCTCTTCCAGACCACGCCGCAGCCGCTCGGCGAGAACGACATCGCGCTCGCGCAGGCCCTCGCCGACGTCTCCACCATCGCCATCCTCCAGCAGCGCACGCTGGAGCAGGCGTACGTGGAGAAGAGCCAGGTGGAGGGCGCCCTGACCAGCAGGGTGCTGATCGAGCAGGTGAAGGGGGTGCTGGCCGAGCGGTGGAACGTCTCGGTGGACGAGGCCTTCGCCGCCTTCCGCCGGTACGCGCGCACCCATCATCTGCGCCTCGCCCAGTTCGCGTCCCAGATCATCGACGGCTCCTTCGACACCGCGGACCTGCCTGCGCCCGTGGTGCCCGCCGACGGCGGGGAGCCGGGCCCGCTTCACGACTGACGCGGGGGCCGGGCGGACGGCAGGGCGTGGCGAAGCACCCGGCCCCACGAGGTTGCCGGGGAGGAGGTGGAGCACCGGGCCGCCCTCGATGTTCGCCGATCCCTGGATCTGGCGCAGGTACCACTCGCCCCGGCTCTCCCCCTCGACGCGCTCCTCGGTGAAGGTCTGCACGGGCCCGCGAGCAGCGGGAACAGGACGTAGTCCTTGGCTGCCTGCCGAACGGCCTTGGCCGCCATGGCCGTGGTGTCCCCGACCAGGTCCCGTACGCCCTTGCGGCCCGCCCGCACCGCGTCCGCCTCCAGGTCGTACCGGGCGATGCCCCACTCGAAGACGGGCGCGAGCAGGGCCGCGTAGAGGGGCTGGAGGAGGTGGACCGGTCGCCGAGCGCGGCGAACCGGGTGCGCGCGTCGTCGGACATGCCCAGCGCCACCTCGGGCTGCCCCGTGAACGTATGGAGCAGGCCGCGGTTCATCGTGAGGTACGCCTGCGCCGACGCGTCGTCGAACCGCTCCGCCAACTCCCGGGAGGGGCGCGCGAGTTCGAGATGTGGCACCGGCGGCTGTTCGCCGGCGCCATGACCGACGTACGCTCCGCCGGGCGGTGATCGACGGCGGGGGGTGCGGGCCGATGGGCGGGGCGGGCGAGGTGGCACTGGCCGTCCTGGTGGCGGTCGCCGGGTGCGCGCAGTGGCTGACCGGCATGGGCTTCGCGCTGATCGCCGCGCCCGCCCTGGTGCTGCTCCTCGGTCCGGCCGACGGGGTCCTGCTCGCCAACTGCGGCGCGGGCCTGGTCAGTTGTGCGGGCCTCGCGGGCGGCCGGCAGCGGGTGCGGCTGCGGGCGATGCTGCCGTTCGTCGGGGCATCCGTGTGCACGGTGCCCGTCGGGACGTGGGCGGCGGCCCGGCTCCCCGAACCCGTCCTGATGATCGTCCTCGGCGCGATCGTGTGCCTCGCCGTCGCCCTGGTCGCCCGCGGCCTGCGGCTGCCCGCGCTCGGCGGCACCGGGGGAGCGGTCGCCGCCGGGGGTGCGGGCGGCTTCATGAACGCGGCCGCCGGGGTCGGCGGCCCGCCGATGTCGCTGTACGGCGTCAACGCGGGCTGGACCATGCGGGAGTTCGTGCCGAACGCGCAGTTCTACGGGGTCGTCGTCAACGCCGTCTCGGTCGCATCGGGCGGCCTGCCCGCCCTCGACCGCACCACATGGTGGACGGCGGCCGGCGCCCTGACCGCCGGTGCCCTCGTCGGCCGCGCCCTCGCGGGCCGCGTCCCCGACCGCGGCCTGCGCGGCCTGATCCTCGGCCTCGCCCTGGTCGGCGGCTGCGTGGCGGTGGCCAAGGGGCTGTGGGGCCTGTGAGGGCCTGTGCCCGAGCCCCGGCCCCCGGCCGCTTTAAGCAATCTTGACGCGCCCTCCGCTCCCGACCGGCGCAACAGATCCTGCGGTGACGCTCCGTACAGGTCAGGCTCTAAGCGACCGAACCGGAGGTGTTGCATGGCAGCGGGCCCGCGGACGCGACGCGTTCTTCTGGGGATGCTCGTCCCCGTCCTGGCGTTGGTGGCGACGGCCTGCGGCACGTCCGGCGGGTCCACCGCCGCCGATGTCGCCGCGCACCCCGACCCCCGCCCCTCCGGCGGCCCCTTCACGCACCCCGGTGTCCTCGTCGACAAGGCGCAGCTGACCGCGGCCCGCGACCACGTCGCCCGCAAGGAAGAGCCGTGGCTGTCGGCGTACAAGGAGATGAGCACCAGCAAGTACGCCGACCTCGACTACAAGGCGAAGCCGTACGACGTGGTGGAGTGCCCGTTCGACACCCGGCCCGGGCAGGGCTGCGTCGAGGAGCGCGAGGACGCCATCGCCGCCTACACGCAGGCCCTCCTGTGGAACGTCACCGGCAAGAAGGCCCACGCCGACAAGGCCGTGCAGATCATGGACGCCTGGTCGGACACCGTGAAGGACCACACCGAGGGCAACGCCGGACTCCAGGCCGCCTGGGCCGCCACCTCCTGGGCGAAGGCCGCCGAGCTGATGCAGTACACGTACGACGGCTGGCCGGACGGCGAGGAGCTCAAGTTCCAGCGGATGCTGCGGGAGACCTACCTGCCGGTGGTCGAGGCGGGCTCCGCCGACTTCAACGGCAACTGGGACCTGCTCATGGCCGACGCGACCATGAGCATGGCCGTCTACCTCAACGACCAGGCCGCCTTCGACAAGGCCGTCGGTCACTTCCGTACGCGCGTGCCCGCCTACTTCTACCTGGAGTCGGACGGCCCGCTGCCCGTGAAACCGGCAGGCAGCGACATCGACACCCCGGCCGAGCTGCGCACGTACTGGTTCGGGCAGTCGACGTTCAAGGACGGCCTCGCCCAGGAGACCTGCCGCAACTTCAAGCACGCCAGCTACTCCCTGGCCGCCACCTCGCACATGGCCGAGACCGCCTGGCACCAGGGCGTCGACCTGTACGGCGAGGTGCGCGACCGGCTCGCCGCCGCCCTCGAATTCCACTCGAAGTACCAGCTGGGCGCCGCCGCCCCCGCGTGGCTGTGCGGCGGGAAGGTGCAGCGCGACATGGGACCCGACACGGAGGTGGGGCTCAGCCACCTCCAGGGACGGCTGAAGATGGATCTCCCGGAGACGTCGAAACTGACACGCGAGCGGCGGCCCGAGGGCACCGACGACCTGTTCGTGGCGTGGGAGACCCTCACCCATGCGCAGTCCGCGTGAGCCCACCGATACGGATTCGCCTCGCTGCTCCTGATGGCGTACTGTTGCATTCAACGGCGCGGGGTGGAGCAGCTCGGTAGCTCGCTGGGCTCATAACCCAGAGGTCGCAGGTTCAAATCCTGTCCCCGCTACTGAAGAACCGGGCCCGGAATCTTTCGAGATTCCGGGCCCGGTTTGTTTTTGCCCCTCGCTCATCACGCGTCGTAGTGTCGTGCGCACCATGAGTGACGTGCGGCGAGGGCGGGTGCGGGCGGCGGCGCTGGCCGTGCTGCTCGCCCTGTGCGCACTGTTCCTCTCCGGCTCCTGTCACGAGGGGTTCGACACCGGCGCCGTCGCCCACCACGACCACCATCAGTGCGCCCCCGCGGAGCAGCACGTCGCCGCGGCGCAGCCGTCCGGCGACAGGGAGCGCGGCGGCGGGCCCTGTGTCGAGGAGCGCGGTGACGCTCCCCGGCCTTTGGTGGCGTACGGCACCGCTCCCCGGCCGCGCGGCGCCCCGCCGCCCATCGCGGCGGGCCACCGTCTTCTCATCGCCCTGGGTGTCGACCGGAACTGAGGCGCGCCCGCCTCAGCACCTCCGAACGACGGATCACCCGATGGGAAGGGCCACCACCCATGCTCGGAAAGCTTCAGCCCACGGCCGCACCGGCCGCCGTGGGGAACACGCCCGTGCTCGCGATCGACGGCTACTGGGCCAAACTCGAAGGCTTCAACTTCGGCGGCATCAAGGACCGTGCCGCCCTCCACATGGTCGAAAGGGCGCGGGAACGGGGGGAGTTGAGGCCCGGCGGCGCCGTCGTCGAGTCGACCTCCGGCACTCTCGGGCTCGGGCTCGCGCTCGCCGGCGTGCACTACGGGCACCCCGTGCACGTGGTCACCGACCCCGGACTCGAACCCCTCGTGGAGCGCATGCTGACCGCGCACGGCGCCCGCGTCCACGTCGTCGACGCCCCGCATCCGGTCGGCGGCTGGCAGCAGGCGCGGGTCGAGCGGGTCGCCGAACTGATGGAGCGGATGCCCGGATCGTGGTGCCCGAACCAGTACCACAACCCCGACAACCCGGGCGCGTACACCGGTCTCGCAGCCGAACTCGCCGAGCAGCTCGGGCAGTTCGACGTCCTGGTGTGCGCGGTGGGGACCGGCGGGCACTCGGCGGGGCTCGCGCGGGCGCTGCGCGGGCGGCACCGGATGCCCGGCCTTGAGCTGGTCGGCGTCGACTCCGTCGCCTCGACCATCTTCGGGCTGCCCGCGGGCCCCCGCCTGATGCGCGGGCTCGGCTCGTCCATCCACCCCGCGAACGTCGACCACGCCGCCTTCGACGAGGTGCACTGGGTCGGCCCGGCCGAAGCGGTGCGCAGCGCACGGGAGCTGGCGGGGCGGCAGTTCGCGACCGGCGGCTGGAGCGTGGGCGCGGTGGCGCTCGTCGCCGGGTGGCTGGCGCGGACCCGGCCGGCCGGGACACGGATCGTGGCCGTCTTCCCCGACGGGCCGCAGCGCTACTTCGACACCGTCTTCAACGACGAGTACTGCGCGCGACACGGGCTCCTGGACGCGCCGGTGCCGGACGCGCCGCGGGAGGTCGCGGGCCCTGAGCCGGGGATCACCGCGTGGTCGTACGCGGTGCGCTGCCGCACGGCGGGGGTGCGCTGATGGCCGCCGCGGGTACGCACGTCCTCGTCCGCACACGGAAGTTCGACCCGGCCGTACGGCTGCTCTTCGTCAACCAGTTCTCCATCAACCTCGGCTTCTACATGCTGATGCCGTACCTCGCGGCACACCTGTCGGGCCGGCTCTCCCTCGCGGCCTGGGCCGTCGGGCTCGTGCTCGGCGTACGGAACCTGTCGCAGCAGGGGATGTTCCTGGTCGGCGGTGCGCTCGCGGACCGGCTCGGGTTCAAGCCGATGATCGTCGCCGGGTGCGCGCTGCGGACGCTCGGCTTCGGCGCGCTCGCCTTCGCGGACACGCTGCCGGTCCTCATCGGGGCGTCCGTCGCGACCGGGCTCGCGGGCGCGCTGTTCAATCCGGCGGTACGGGCGTACGTCGCCGGGGAGGCCGGAGAGGAACGCCGCGTGGAGGCGTTCGCCCTGTTCAACGTCTACTACCAGGCGGGGATCCTGCTCGGGCCGCTCGTCGGGCTCGCCCTGACCGGCGTCGACTTCCGGCTGACGTGCGCGGTGTCGGCCGCCCTGTTCGCGGTGCTGTCCGTGGTGCAGACGGTGCGGCTGCCCGCGCGCCACCGCACGGCGGTGCCCGAGGCGGACGGCGACGGCAAGGGGCAGTGGGCGACCGTCCTCGGCAACCGCGCCTTCTGGCTGTTCTCACTGGCGATGACATCCTCGTACGTCCTGTCCTTCCAGATCTATCTCGCGCTGCCGCTCACCGTGGAACGCCTGGTCGGCGGCGGTACGGCCGGGCAGGTCGCGACCAGCGCGCTGTTCGTGGCGTCGGGGCTCGTGGCGCTCGCCGGGCAGTTGCGGATCACCGACTGGTGCCGGCGGACCTGGAGCCGCGAACAGTGCCTGGTCGCCGGGCTCGGGCTGATGGGCGCGGCGTTCCTGGTGCCGGCGGCGGGCGGCACCGGGTGGGTCGGCGTGGCCGGGCTCCTGCTCTGCGCGGCGGGCCTCGCCGCGGCGACGGCGGTGCTCTACCCGTTCGAGATGGACACGGTCGTCTCCCTGGCCCGGGGCCGCTGGGTCGCCACGCATTACGGGCTCTACAACACGGTGTGCGGGGTGGGGATCACGGTGGGGAATCTGGGGGTGGGGGCGCTGATGGGGTCGGGGGCGGTGTGGTGGGTGCTTGCGGGGGTGGGCGGCCTGGGGGCCGTGACCCTGCGCCGTCTCGCCCGGGTCACGGGGCTCCGCCCCGGGCCCCGCTCCTCAATCGCCGGAGGGGCTTGAAGAGAAAGGGGGGTAACCCATACGGCCCACCCTGCTAGCCCCCGCCCCGCACCCCGGGAAACCTTGGTGAGACGCCCGGAGAGCGGGCGCGGAGCCGGTAGGAGACGTGGTGGGGCAGCGCGGAGGAGGCAGGCACAGATACGCGTCGGACACCGGCGCCACCCGTGCCTTCCTGCGACTGCTCCCCGTCCTGCTCATCGTCTGCGGCGCGGCCTACGAGTACTTCACCCCGTCGGGGTTCTCCGGCGCGCCCCTGTTCAGCGCGGCGCCCCTGGTCGCCGCCCCGTTCTTCTCGCTGCGCGGCACACTCGTGGCCGGACTCGTCTCGATCGCCGCGATCGTCGCCGTCCACCTCAGATACACGGGCGAGTTCGGCTCCGACGTCATCACGGAGATCGCCACCGTGGCCACCGTGTGCGCCCTCGCCTGCTTCATCAACCGGATCGTGCGGCGCAGCGACGAACAGCTGGCGTCCGCGCGGCAGATCGCCGAGGCCGCGCAGCTCGCCGTGCTGCCCGTGCCCGCGGGCCGGATCGGCGGGCTCGCCATCGCCGCGCGGTACGAGGCCGCGCAGGCCGGGGCGTTCATCGGCGGGGACCTGTACGCCGTGCAGGACACCCCGCACGGTGTCCGGATCGTCGTCGGTGACGTACGCGGCAAGGGGATGGGTGCGGTCGCCGCCGTCGCCGTGGTGATCGGCGCGTTCCGGGAGGCCGCCGAGCAGGAGGGCAGCCTGGAGGCGGTCGCCCAGCGCCTGGAGCGGGCGCTCGCGCGCGAGGGCACCCGGCGCAGCGGCATCGACGACTTCGAGGGATTCACCACGGCCGTGCTCGCCGAGATCCCGCACGGCGGCGGCTTCGACAGGGTCGTCCGCATCCTCAACCGCGGCCACCCCGAACCCATCGTGCTGCTCGGCGACGGCACCGTACGCGTCATCGGACCCGACGAGGCGGCGCTCCCGCTCGGCATGAGCGAACTCGGCAGCTGGCCCGACCGGGCCACCGAGGCGGGCTTCCCGGCGGGCGCCACTCTGCTGCTCTACACCGACGGGCTCTCCGAGGCGCGCGACGCGGACGGCGTCTTCTACGATCCGGCGGCCCGCCTCGCCGGGCGCATCTTCCCCGGACCCGAGGAACTCCTCGCGGCGCTCTCGGAGGAGGTGCGCGCGCACACCGGGGGCGGCGCGACCGACGACATGGCACTGCTCGCCGTACGACGGCCGTGACTCTCCGCGCTCTCCGCATAACAATTGACACACCGTCAGCTGAAGGGCGTGTTCGCGCGGTCGGCCAAGTCGACCCGTTCCGCCCGGTCTTCGGCCGTTAAGTCCAGGCCAAAGAAGTGAACGATCAGTGGGAACGGCTTGGAATTAGTGTCGGCTGTCTATTAACGTTCGATAACGCAGCGCGGTCGTCCCAGCCGTCACAAGAGATGGCTCCGTGCGCACACGCCTAATCCCGAAAGGGAGCCGGGGAACCACCAACTTGGGGTGAATCGGACGTACTTCACGTCCGTAGGAGACCTTCCTGCTCCGAACCCGTCAGCTAACCCGGTAGGCGAGAAGGAAGGAAAGGAGAGCGCCTTCGTGGCGTCGAACCGTCCTGCCCCCGAGTTCTTGCATGCCTCCACCGACGGTGACTTCGGTGCCGAGAGTGTCGCGCAGGAGAACTGGGAGGAGTGGAACCCCACCGAGGAGTCCGTCCGCCCCGTCCGCGGCAAGCACCGCGTCGCCCGGCAGCGCGGAGGCCTCGCGCGCAGCTCCACGGTCCTCGGCGTCGGCGTGATCGCCGCCGTCGGCGCGGGCGGCATCGCCACCGCGCAGGGCGGCAAGCCCGCGGTCCAGATCTCCATGCCCGACCTGTCGGCCGTCAAGGACTCCCTGCCGGAGGCCAAGTCGCTGCCCGGCGTGGGCGCGCTGATATCCGACGACTCGGACGGAGCCCCCGCCGCCGCGGCCGCCCCGCTCACCACCATGGGCACCGGCAGCGGCCAGACCGACGCAGGCGAGACGCTGCGCGCCCGCATCATGCAGCAGGCCGAGACGCAGCAGGACGCCGCCGACGCCGCCGAGAAGCAGGCCGCCGAAGAGGCAGCCGCGCAGAAGGCCGCCGAGGAAGCCGCCGCGAAGCAGAAGGCCGCCGAGACCAAGGCCGCCGCCGAGAAGAAGGCGGCCGAGGAGGAGGCGCGCAAGAAGGCCGAGGCCGAGCGCCTCGCCAAGCTCGCCAAGAGCTACAAGATCCCGGTCGCCTCGTACACGATCACCGGCACGTTCGGGCAGCCCGGCGCCATGTGGTCGTCCGGCTACCACACGGGCCTGGACTTCGCCGCTCCCACGGGTACCCCGATCTACGCCATCCACTCCGGCACCGTCACCGAGGCCGGCTGGAACACCGCGTACGGCTACCGCACGGTCATCACCCTCGACGACGGCACCGAGCTGTGGTTCTGCCACCAGTCGTCGATGAACGTCACGGTGGGCCAGAAGGTCTCCACCGGCGACGTCATCGGCCGCGTGGGCGCCACCGGCAACGTCACGGGACCGCACCTCCACCTGGAGGTCCACCCCGGCGGGCAGGCCACCGGCATCGACCCGGCCGCCTGGCTGCGCGACAAGGGCCTCACTCCCTGAGAGCCCGCCTTGTGACCCCGGCGGTCCTGGCGGCAACCCCCCGACGTCAGGGCTGCCGGTTTTACCCACCTTTGGCGGGCTGACCTCGCTGTCTACGGAATACCGCATTCTGTACGTCTGTTGAGCCGACACATGACTTCTCTTCGCAAGCTCGGCTCCTCGGACCTCGAGGTCTTCCCGCTCTCCCTCGGCGGCAACGTCTTCGGCTGGACCGCCGACGAGGCCACCTCGTTCGCGGTGCTCGACGCGTACGTCGCCGGGGGCGGCAACTTCATCGACACCGCGGACTCGTACTCGGCCTGGGTCGAGGGCAACGAGGGCGGCGAGTCGGAGACCATCATCGGCAAGTGGCTGGCGTCCCGCGGCAACCGCGACGACGTCGTCGTGGCCACCAAGGTCGCCCGCCACCCCGACTTCCAGGGCCTGCGCGGCGCGAACATCAAGGCCGCCGCCGACGCCTCCCTCAAGCGCCTGGGCACCGACCACATCGACCTGTACTACACGCACTTCGACGACGACGAGACGATCCCGGTCGAGGAGATCATCGGCGCGCTCGACGAGCTGGTGAAGGCCGGCAAGGTGCGCAACATCGCCGCCTCGAACATCTCGCCCGCGCGCCTCCAGGAGTCCCTCGACTTCTCCGACCGCGAGGGCGTGGCCCGCTACGTCGCCATCCAGCCGCACTACAACCTCGTCTCGCGCGACACGTACGAGGGCGAGCGCCAGGACATCGCCTCGCGCGCCGGCCTCGGCGCCGTCCCCTACTACGCGCTCGCCTCCGGCTTCCTGACCGGCAAGTACCGTCCGGGCGCCACCGTCGACAGCGCGCGGGCCGCCGGCGCCGGCCGGCACCTGGAGACCGAGCGCGGCCGCAAGGTGCTCGCCGCCCTCGACGAGGTCGCGCAGGCCCACGACGCCGAGATCGCCACGGTCGCCCTCGCCTGGCTCGCCGCCCAGCCCACCGTGGCCGCGCCGATCGCCTCGGCCCGCGTCGTGGAGCAGCTCCCGGCGCTGCTCGCGGTGGCGGACCTGGAGCTGACGGAGGCCGAGATCCGGAAGCTGACGGCCGCGTCCGCCTGATTCAGTACCGGTAGGGGTTGTACGCGGGTCCCTGCGCGAACGGCGGGCCCGCGTACACCGGCGGCAGCCACATCGGGGCCGCCGCCCGCGACCCGTACGCGAGCGCGGCCCGCGCATAGCCGCGCCGCTCCCACAGCGCGTCCAGCAACTCCCGCTCCCGTACGACGAAATCGGCGCCGGCCCGGCCCTTGCGGCCGCGGTGCCGGAGCAGCGCGAGCGAGGTCGCGTACGACTCGTACTCGGCGACCGCCGTGGCCGCCGGCTTGCCGCCGTAGTGCGCCGCGTACTCCCGCGCCAGGCGCCGCGCCTTGAGCGAGCCGAGCGCGAACGGCTCGGGCGGCGCCAGCCAGCCCGCCGCCACGTACGCGGGCAGCTCCTGCCGCACGGTGCGCAGCTCGCGCTGCCGTACGAAGACCGCGAGCCAGGTCAGCAGGCCGAACACCGGCACCATGAACGCCGCGTACACCGCGAAGAACCCGTACTCGCCGAGCGACGACGAGCCGTTCCAGAAGGCGTGCATGCCCATCGCGGCGAGCAGCCCGCCGAGCGGGAGCAGCAGGCGGCGGGCGCGGCCGCGGTCGGGCGCCGTGACGGCGGCGATCCCGAAGCCGATGCCGGTGAGCACCGTGAACAGCGGGTGCGCGAACGGCGACATGACGATGCGGACGAAGAACGTGGCGGCGGTGACCGAGCTGAGGCCGGGTCCTGTGCCCGTGAGCTGGTCGGTGCCGAAGGCGTTGCCGAGATAGAGGATGTTCTCGGTGAACGCGAAGCCGGTCGCGGTGACGCCGGCGATGACGACCCCGTCGACGATCCCGTGGAAGTCCCGTCTGCGGAAGAGGAAGACGAGCAGCACCGCCGCCGCCTTCGCGGACTCCTCGACGATCGGGGCGATCACCGTCGCGCCGAGGGTGTCGGCGCGGGACGGGTCGGCGGTGGCGGTCTCGATCCACCGGGTCGCGAAACTGTTCGCGACGATCGCTATCAGGGCCGCCGCGCAGGCGCCCCAGGCGAAGGAGAAGATCACGTTCCGCCAGGGCCCGGGCCGCACCCGGTCCAGCCAGCGGAACGCGGCTATGAGCAGCGGGACGGGCAGCACGGCCAGCCCGAGCCCCACCAGGAACCCTTCGGTGCCGGTCTGTTCGCGGACCAGCGCCAGGATCACGACCCCGGAGAGCGCCAGCAGCGTCGCGAGCGCCGTGACCCGTACGCCCTTCCGCTCCCACCACCGCGGATGCGGGACCGCGCCGACGGGGACCGCGCCGGGGGCGGGGTCCTGGTGGTGCGGATAGGTGGGATACGGGTCCACGGATTGACCCTAACGAGGGATACGGGGCGCCGCGACGGGGCGTCCGGCCGCCCCGACCCCGCGGTGCCTCAGCGGCGCCGGAACAGCAGGTCGTGCACTACGTGCTGCTTGTCCAGACCCTTGCCCTCGAAACGGGTCAGCGGGCGGAAATCGGGGCGCGGCGCATATCCGCCGTCCTCGATGGTGTTCTCGTAGTCGGGGTGCGCGGTGAGGACCTCGAGCATCTGCTCGGCGTAGTCCTCCCAGTCCGTCGCGCAGTGCACCAGCGCGCCCGGCTTGAGCGGCCCGGCCACCAGCGAGAGGAACTCCGGCTGGATCAGGCGCCGCTTGACGTGACGCTTCTTGGGCCAGGGGTCGGGGAAGTAGACGCGCAGCCCGTCGAGGCAGTCGTCCGGGAGCATCGAGCGCAGCAGGATGATCGCGTCGCCGTTCGCCACCCGCACGTTGGTCAGGCCGTTCTGGTCCGCGAGGTTCAGGAGGTTGCCCTGGCCCGGGGTGTGCACGTCGACGGCGAGGATGCCGGTCGTCGGGTCGTCGGCCGCCATCTGCACGGTCGCCTCGCCCATGCCGAAGCCGATCTCCAGGACGATCCGCTCGACGCCGGAGAACGTCCCGGGCAGGTCGAGGACCCGCTGCCCGTCGATGTCCATGCCCCACTTGGGCCACAGCCGCTGCAACGCGTCGGCCTGCGCTGCCGTGACCCGGCTGCGACGCGGCTGAAAACTCCGGATCCGCCGCTCGAAATGCGACCCGGCAGGATCGGGCTTGGGCCCGTCGGGGAACCGGGGTTCGTTGGGACGGACGGGAACGGGGCCCCGCTCGGCGGCGGGGGCTTCAGGTGACTCAGACACAGTGCGGCCAATTTTACGGGGACCCGCAAATCAGCCCCTCCCGGAGCCAAGACCGGTCCGCAAATCAAGCGCCTCCGGCGGGGAAGGAGTGCTGGTCCGTAAGTCGAGCGCCTCCGGCGGGGAAGGAGTGCTGGTCCGTAAGTCGAGCGCCTCCGGCGGGGAAGGAGT